>NZ_AKIX01000083.1:0-42829 GCF_000282075.1 Brevibacillus sp. BC25 | reverse complement strand
GGCTACCACTTTTGCGTTTCCCCGCGAATCCCTTCGGAGCGGACAGTCTCATCCCTCAGCGGGACGGAGCCTGGAGCCTAGACTGGAAATATTCTTCTCTTCACCGCGGCCACATTCTATGTTGCACCTAAGTAAAAAAGCCATCCGCATAACGGATAGCTTTTATAATTAACATCTTTATTATTCTGGCATCGTGCCAATGTAATTGGATTGCGGGCGAATAATGCGGTTTTTGCCTGCCTGCTCCAGAATGTGCGCACTCCAACCGACCACACGGCTCACGGCAAATGTCGGTGTAAACAAATTGTCGTCCAAGCCCACCGCGCGCATGACAGCTGCGGCAAAAAACTCTACGTTTGTATTCAGCTTGCGGCCTGGTTTGTACTCTTCCAGTAGCTGCAAGCCTACTTTTTCTACATGTGTCGCCAGATCGAACCACGGATCGTTGGACGACAGCTCGGATGCAACAACACGCAGAGCAGTTGCACGCGGATCAATCGTTTTATAGACACGGTGTCCGAAGCCCATCAAACGTCCGCCGCTCTCCAGCTTGTTGCGCAGCCACGGCTCTGCATTTTCCTTCGTGCCGATAGCCTCGATCATCTCCGTCACTTCTGATGGTGCTCCGCCATGCAAAGGACCTTTCAGGGTTCCGATTGCCGCCGTAATGGAAGAAATCAGATCGGATTCAGTCGAGCTGACAACACGCCCGGAGAATGTGGATGCATTCATGCCATGCTCCTGCGTCAAAATCAGGTACGCATCCAGTGCACGTACGTGTGCCGCTTTCGGCTTTTCGCCCTTGAGCATATACAGATAGTTCGCTGTATGATCCAGCTCTGGATTTGGCGCCAACGGCTCGCGGCCCTCCAGACAAGCGAAGCGATACGCGACGATTGTCGGCATCTTGGCAGCCAGCGAAATCACTTCATCAATAGTCGGCGGGAAGCCGTGCGAGGAACTGCCCAGCGCCGAAACACCTGTACGCAGTACACTCATCATATCTACATCTGCCGGGATCAGCTTCAGGATTCCCTTTACATGCTCCGGTAGCTCACGGTTTGCTTTGAACTTATCTTTCAAATCAGTCAACTCCTGCTCGCTAGGCAAATGTCCGAACCATAGCAGGTGTGCCACTTCCTCAAATGTGTGGTGAATAGCCAAATCACGTGCCCAATGACCGCGATACACCAGCAGTCCATTAATTCCATCCACCAAACTAAGGTCTGTTTCTGCTACGGCGATACCATCCAAGCCGATAGCCAAAGGATGTTGTTTTGTCATCATCACCACTCCATTTTCATCTCTTTTCTCTCCAGTATATCGATTCATAATCGCGAAGGGAAATAAAAGAAAAGCGGGGTATTGATCACATTTTACAATCAGTTAGCAGCAGCTGGAACCATCTTCTTTTTACGTCCGTACGTCAGGAAACGCCACAGCTTTTCCATCGGCCCTCGATTAAAACGCTTCAGCCACAGCCAGCTTACGAGTAATTGAAACGCATAGATTGGCAACGCGAGCAAAAACCAAGAAGAGAGCGGCATTGCTGTAATACCGAACAAAGGAATCAGAATGGTCATGATGACTGTCTGACCCAAATAAGTCGTTAACCCCATTTGACCCGTGTAAGCAAACGGCTGGAGAATTTTCCTTGCCGGCTCACGATCCAGTAACAGAAACAAGCTGGCGATAAAGCACAGCGCCATAGGCAGCGTACTCAGATCAACCAATATTTTATTCACCTGTTCAAGTTTTAGACCAAAGACAACACCGCTCGCCCACACAATCCCTGCTGCGATCGGAAGACTGATTACAAGAGTAGTAGCAGCGATTCGTTTCAACAACGGCTTATGCTCGCGAATTTGAGCAATCAAACCTCGTTTTCCCGCATACAAACCAAACAGGAACATCACAAAGATCGGTATCAGTGTTGTCTGGAGTGATGCTACAAACGAATAGACTTCTTGACCATTGAGTGTCTGTACAAGTGCCACGCCTTGAGTGAGCATGTACACTCCTCCCAGACTGGCTGCCCATGCTAGAATCGTAGAAGACTTTCTTCTATAAAAAGGCATCAGTAAAAAGCCGAGGAGTGCGTACACCGTCAAAATATCTCCAAACCACAAAATGACGTGAATCACACCAATGAAAAACATCGCGAACAACCGTCTGCTGAAGAGACGAAATACTTTTTGTCCACGCTGTTCAGCCCGTGACATGAAAATGTAAAAACCTAAGCCAAACAGAAACGAAAAGATCCCAAAAAATTTCGTCTGAATAAATAAATCATAGCTCAAGCGAATCCATGCATCGATCCCTGCCTCTATTGGCATACGAACGTCTTCCGAATACATGATGAAGCTTGGTAAGTTCACCAGCAAAATCCCGAACAATGCCAATCCCCTTACAATATCAATAGAATAAATCCGATCCTTCTGTGTGATTGGTTCAGCCTGCATATTCGTCATTCCCTCCTGCTGTCTCTAAGCAGGGTTCAGTGTAGCATACATATGCTCATCAAAATTATCGATTCACCTTACCTCTACCTTACAGGCTTGTTATCTTCTATGTCCGTCCCCCTGATAGAACAAGCGGCATCGGTGGATACAAGGAATGTAAGATTTCCATAAAATGCTGCGCTGGCTCGCTAATTCCAGCTTTAGGTACCAGCAAATAAGAAGCGACCTTCGGCAAAACAAGTCCAGGTGTGGGCAGTTCAATAAAGCGGTTTTCAAACAAATCCCGATCGACAGCCGTCCGAGGCAAAAAGGAAACGCCTAATCCATCCTCGATGAATCGCTTTGTAATGTCTACCTGCGAAACAGCCATCGTACGCAAGGAAAGCCCCCTCTGACGCAAAAGCAACAGCACCTCATCCCAGTAACCCGGGTGGTTGTGGGTCAACAAACGGTTTGCTTGCACCTCTTGCTCCCAATCAGGCAAGGGCGCCTCCATATCTCCGCCACTGTGAGGGACTGCAAAAACGACAGGATCTTCGTACAAAAGATAAGTAGACAACTGGAATTCTCCCGGCACCATCCGGGTTAAGCCCAGATCAGCTTGTCCATTTTGAACCAGCGGGCCAATTTCCACGGAGTCGACAATTTTAATCGAGATATCTACATCGGGATAGAGCTTGGTGTAACGATGCAACAAATGGGAAAAACGAGCACGGGCAATAATCGGTGAAACAGCTAGTTGCAGCTTTTCCCGATAGCCCTGTCTCCAAGCCTGCAAATCCTCCATACTGTTATGCCACTGTTGAAGGAGTCCTTTTGCATGTGGCAAGTAACGTTTGCCCGCAGCCGTTAACCGAACACGTTTGCCAACCCGTTCAAACAGCTTGATCCCCAATTCCTTTTCCAATTGTCGTATATGTTGGCTGACAGTAGGCTGCGCAATGAACAACGCTTCTGCTGTCTGATGAAAATTTTCTGTCGTGGCCGCCACCATAAACGTTTGCAGCACGCGAAAATCCACGTGATCTCCCCCCTGCTGTCGCTTTTTCTTTGTTCTATATGCATACAAAAGTAGGAAGAATGCAACTTTTTGGGTCTTTCTTCCTCTTTTTTGAAGAAATTTACTGGAAATCGTTCCCCTTCATTCTCCTTATGGTACAATACAAAATCGAGTGCGCAAAATCATTACGCACATGGTAATAACCAAAGAGAGAGAGCAAAAAGGGGAGAGAACAGATGGAAACTGCAACAAACGTGAACCCACCGCGCAAAAGCAAGAAAAAAGTATGGTTGATCGCGGGGGCAGCGGCTGTCGTTGTGCTGGGTGGTTTAGGAACCGCCTATGCCAAGTACGATTTGTTTAAGAGCGCAAAAACGATTTACCTGCAAGCGGAAGCGGAGAGCATGATGAAATTTTCTAGCGACGTTTCCAAAGCTTACGGGGAATACCAAGACTACATGAAGCCATACCTGGAAAAACCAGTTCACTCCACCACTGAGTTGAGTGAGATTGCCCTAGATGCAACGATCCCAGACCCGCAAGCACAAAAAATTCTCGACATGCTGGGCAAAGCGAAGCTCGTGATGCAAAGCAACATCGATGAACAGAAAAATCAACAATCAGGGAACCTGGAAGTTCACCTACAAGATAAAAAGCTGGCTACTCTTGAGTACTTCATGAATGATTCCGTGATGGGCTTCAAGCTGCCAGAGTTTTACTCCAAATACGCTTATATGGACCTGAAAGATCGCGATGCACTTAAGCAAAAGCTGGGCGAGGAACTGCCGAAGCGCTTCGTAAGCTATAGCGATTTGCATGAAGCGATCAATTTTAACCAAGATGAACTCAAAACAGTAATGACTCCGTATGCCCTGCTGTACGCTGACAGCATCAAAGACAGCCAGGTAAGCATCAAGAAAGACGTCTCCTTCTCCGAAGAAGGACTCAAGGCAGATGCACGTGAGATCACGATTACTTTTAACGACGCAGAAGGCGCGGCTCTGACGAAGCAAATTGCAGAGAAGGCAAAAGCAGACCAAAAGCTGTTTGACCTGATCTACAGCCGCTACCACAATGTAGCTACGCTGATGCTCGACAGCGGCTACAAAGTAGAAGAAATCAGCAAAGAAGAATTCAAGAAAAATTACGAGCAAGCCTTCGATGACATCATCAAGGATACAGAAGATACAGACGCCAAATCAACTGACCAATTGAGAATGGTCGTGCTCGTGGATAGCGATCATCAAATCTTGTCCCGCAAGCTCTTGATCGATGAAAAAGAGAAAAAAGATCAGCTGGTCTACAGCAGTGTTTCCTATGATAAAGGTGCAGAATCGTACTACCGTTACTCCCTGCACAACCTGTCTGATCAGAAAAATGGCGAAATGTCCTTCACCTACAAAGCGACAGAAGAAAAAGACAAGACAAAGGGCAAGTTCAGCATCCTGATGAAAGAGACCGACCAGCCAATTCTGGACCTCTCGACTACTTTCGAGACAACCAAGCAAGACAAGAAAACAACCGGGAACTATGACTTTGCACTCGTAGTGGCAGACGAATATTCCTCCAACCCTGTTGCTCTGACCGGTAATGTTTCCGTGAACGAGACGAAGACGGACAATGGTGTAGATTCTGACGGCACGGTAAAAGTGAACTTCTCGAACCCTACTCCAGATATGCCAAAAGGCTTTAGCTTCAAGCTGAAGTCCAAAGCAGAATTCGGCAAAGCACTGGAAATTCCAGCTATGACTGCTGACAACTCCATCAATTTCGCTACAGTGACTGACCAACAAATGATGGAAGCGCAACAAGAAGTCATGCAAAACGCAGATAAGTTCATGACTGAAAACGCTGAACTCGTGCAACAGTTCATGATGCCTTAATTGTTTCGTGATAAGAAGAATCCGCTCATAAAAGTTACTAGTAAGCTGACATCGGCATAAACCGGTGTCAGCTTTTTTATTAAAATCACGATTTGTTCCAAATATTCAGATTCCGTTCAATAGGGGGACCTCCTGAGGGGAGGTCCTTTCTCAATGTCCCATTCCTTTTACTGATAACCTTTGATCACAATATACACAATCGCTACATAAAACACGATTCGATCTACAGTCCGATACATCGACTTGGACACCCGAATGCCGAGCCATCCCACTCGCAACGGCCACAATAACTGAATGCGTCCCACCAGCATATCGCTGATCAGATGGGACAAAATCCCCCACAGCGCTGCCATTGCAGCCGGAGAATCACCGAATAGCAGAAATGGAAGGAACAATATTACCCATGAATGTGTCACTGTACGATGACCGAATCCTTTTTGCAGCAATTTGGATACAGGTCCCATCAAGTTTCCGAGCTTGCTATTTGCTTGATCGATATCAGGTACGAGTGCCATCGTCGCGCCAATGACGCTCCCCTTCCATGACGGATAGGCGCAGTAGCCTGCGATGGCACCGAGTGCCATATGTGTTTTCCAATTCATTCGCCTTTCACACCGTCTTTCTGGGATAGTCTAATGAGCTTATGTACGGTTGGTGGAATGGCAAACCCATCATACATACAAATACTAGGTCTCCAACAAGGACATAAAGCTCTCCGGATCGAGTCCATCGCCTTCGATCACGATTGCCGTCATTCCGGTTTCACTGCCTGATTCGTGCCCTTCTCCTGTGATCCAGAATGCCGCCTGACCACTCTGAATCGGGATGCGCTCTGTACCTTCACCGCGTACCCAGCCTTCACCGCTCACGACAAGGAAGAGTTGGGGACAAGTTGCCGGATGATAGCCAACTATCCCACCAGCCTCCAAATGGATACACCCAATCGTAACCGAATCAGGTGTGCGTATAACACGAGAAATCGTCGCATGGACAGAATTATAGCGATCAATCGTTTTGCCTACTTGCTGATCAAATCGGAATCGTTTCATAATTTCCCCTCCGCCTTTTGACGAGTAAGCCTTATATAGCCCAACTAGAGGCGCTGTGACAGACTCATCTTCCACGATTACGGCCAAAACCAAATATTTTTGTAGTCGACAAGACCAAGCGCATTCAATGAGACACCGGCCAGATCCGAATGGTAAGCAGAATGCTGACACCTCTACCGAAGAGCTTTGGCAGCTTGATCTGGTTACTTGAACCGCTTTATGGTAGGATAACTTCTGCTCGTTAGTTTGTAGGTTTTGTTCCAGCGTGCAAGAAATTAATTGAACACAAATCGACTACACCCCAATGTTTTCGAGATGAGTACGGCTTGCTCCTGATTTTTACGGAACATCGCGATTCACCTCCCCACAAGAACAGTTTACCACAACAAGAACGTACGTTCTAAAAAAATATTGAGAAATAAACACCCCTCAGAATCTTTCTGTCGATTCTAAGGGGTGTTTCTTGTGGCGAAGCTTTATACCTTGAAATGGCCTATCAGTTTTTCCAAATCATCCGCGAGACTCGCCAGCGATGCAGCCGAGGAGTAGATCTCTTCCATCGAAGCAAGCTGTTCTTCTGTAGCAGACGAGACTCCCACCGAGTGAGAGACAGCCGATTGCGCTACAGTGGCAATCATCTGCATCGATTGTCCGACCCTGCCTGTACTTTCCGTAAGGGTATGTGCAGCAATCGATACTTCTTGAATTTCATTCGTCACGCCCACAACAGCATCGCGAATTTGAGAGAACGCTTCTCCTGCTCTTGCGACGCCTCCCATTCCATCTGATACTTCTTGAGATCCTTTTTCCATCGTGAGGACCGCTTCATTCGTCTCCATCTGGATCGACGCTACCAGCTGGGAAATTTCTTGTGCCGATGCTGATGCCTGCTCCGCCAGCTTTCGCACTTCATCCGCCACGACAGCAAAGCCTCTGCCATGCTCGCCCGCCCTCGCCGCTTCGATGGCGGCATTCAATGCTAATAGATTTGTCTGACCTGAAATTTGCGTAATGACTTCGACGATTTGACCGATTTGCTCGGAGCGTTTTCCCAAGCCACCTACCAGTGCAGTCAAATTCTCCATCGTTTCTCCGATCCCGTTCATCTGGGAAACCGACTGCTGGATGGTTCGATCCCCCTCTGTCGCCAGCTCTGAGGTACTGGCAGCCGCAGCAGACACGCTTTCCGCACGTGCCGCAATTTTTTCTATTCCTGCTGATATTTCTTCGACTTCCTGCTGACTCTCCTCTACGTTTTGGGATTGCCTGTCCGTTCCTTCCGTCATTTCCTGGACCGTGATCGCGATCTGTTCCGTAGCTTGGCTCGTTTGCTTCGAGCTCGCTGTCAGTTGTTCAGCTGCGGCTGCAACCTGCTGGGCATGCCCGCGAACCTGAGAAATCAGCTCTCGTAAATTGGCTAGCATCCTGTTGAATGAGCCTGCCAACTGTCCAATCTCGTCTTTTGAAAAGACGGTCAACTCTTGAGTTAAATCCCCTTTTCCTTCTGCGATATCATGAAGCTGTTTGTTCACCCGATGCAGCGGTGCCACAATCGAGCGAATCAGAAGACCGCCAACCACAATCGCGACGAGAATTCCCACTGCATTAAAAAACAACTGGATTATGGACGAAATTCCTTCGTTCTCCGCCAACTCCTGTTGATCTACTTCGATTTCATTGCGCACCTCTTCGACCAATCCACTCACAACCGAATCCAGTTCTATTCTCGATTGCCGCTCCTTGCCGAAATGATGCGCGATGGCTTCTTCATGTAACCCATTATCCTGTGCCTCTACCGCTTTACCACTCGACTCCAGAAAGGACTTGTACAGTCCCATTGCCTCCTCCATTTTTTCACGATGGTGAGAAGACTCTAGAGAGCTGTTCATTTTGGCAAACAGGCTGTCCACCTTTGCTGCCTTTCCCTTCAATTCCTTCCGAAATTCTTCATCGCCTGTTAATAAGTAGGCTCGTTCGTCATTATTTCGACCTGTCATGATAAACTGCATTTCACGCAGGTCCGTCAATAATTTTTCCTCTTCGATAATCTGGGTATAGGATGCCTTCATTGCTAGCATTTGCAGGTGCATATACGTACCTGAACCGAACATGACAGCCAATATGACACCAAAAGCCAGGATGATTTTTGTTCTGATTTTCACAAGATGTGCCTCCCGTCATCTGATACTTTTGTTCATACCCGACTCCTCCTTCCTTCAAACACTTTGATGTGCAAACAAAAAACCGCCAGATTAAATTCAGTTAATTTTGGTATTTTTCAAAAAATATATTGAACAAACAATCAAGAAATAGCAGAATGCAAGCGAAGTATATACCATAATCAGGGACATGAGTTAATGTTAGGTAATTTGTCTAAGATAATTACACCTCTTGCACTTTCAATGTCATTGCTCACTGTTCCAAGTATGGCTTTTGCTGAAAAAGTTGATGCAAAATACGAGAAAGCAGTAAAACAAGAAAAGCTTGAAAAACTTAACGAAAAATTAGATTACTTACGAGAGCAAGTAAGAAAAACGAAAGATTTTGATAAGGCAATGAAAATAACAATAGAAAAATACAGTAATTTGAAGGTATAAATTCAGATGGTGAAAATGGAAAACCGATCAAGGCATTATCTAACGAGGAAGGCTGGATTACGTTTACTGATAGAATTGTTTACGATGATGAAAGTGATCAATATGTGTTTGTTGGATATTGGGAGTGGGATGAAAATGAAGGTTTTGTCGGACGTGATCCATACGATTTCGTAGGTGTTTATACAGATAATAAAAGAAGTATGCCAATTGACGTAGATGGGGTTGTCATCCAAGGTTGGAATGGCTTGGGTGATGAAGAAGCTTACTTCGATACAAGAACTGATAAAAAACGTGGTAAGGTGGCGTTAGCAAAACGTGCTACGGACGCAGGTGTTGGCTTTTGGATTAATGATCGATATGTTACAAATGGCACGATAACCGCTGTACTAGAAAAAGTTACAACAAACAAAAATGAGCGAGTCTATTTACAATATGACCATTCTTGGACAAGCACTTCAATTACTGGGATAGGTGGTAACGTATCAGGTGGCGGTGGAGGTTTTAATATAACTTGGAACACGGGTGTGAAGTATTTAAATCCACTCACCTCTACAGGTGAATATTGGAAAGGGTAATGTTAAAATTTAGGTGTCCCCCTTTATGGTGGGCACCTGTTTTCTTGGTGAAGTAAGAAAATTCAGCATTTATTATATAATTAAATGAAAGGGCGGTAATAATGAAAAAGATACTAATCATGCTATCCTTGATTCTAGTGTTGACCTCTGGATGCAATAAGGATGCAGCCGATATCAGTGAAGATGAAATCCGAATGCTTGCATACACCTACTCAGAAAATGTATTTAATAACTACAGATACGTAGGATCTATTAGTGATTTTTTAGGTAATGCTAATGGAAAAGAAATCACATTGGAATCACTTCAAATGTATGTTAGTGGGTATAAACAAGGGAATAGCAGGATGAAAATTTATGAAAGTGTAGAAAATATCATCTCGCTCTATCTTGCAAAACACTACAATGAACAAACCATCGCAAAATTATTTGACGCGAATCGCAAATTCTCCCAACTAACAAGGCAGCTTAATGATTTGTTGACAGAAGAACATATAGCGGCAAAACTTACCGCAAATGAAATCATTGAGCTAAGAGAACGAATTGACGATCTACTCATCTATGTATACCCTGAGCAAGAGCAGGATGAGACAGGTATAAATCTATACACATTAATTACGAAACCTGAGAAATTACTTGAAAAGCATACCGTTACGGATATCGATATCTTTTTTATGAATGTTAACAACGCTATGGAGCAATTGAACAACTTCCTGGAACAAATCGATAAAACTTAATCCTTAAAACACGTTCGTGTGCAGAAAAAAACGTCAGGCAAACTCCCTGACGGTTTAAACATTCGGTACGCTAAACTCCGAGCTTCGCAGCCACTTTATCCTCTATGCTGTAGTCAATTCCTTGCAAAATGTTCTCGGGAGGATGATCAATCTCCCATGCAATCGTACGTCGCATAGACTCCTCTGCGGTAGCTTGCTCGGTATACCCCAGCTCACGCCTGATTTTTGCAGAATCCAGCTGAATATGCTGCTTCGATTCGATCTGCGGGACCCACTCATTTGGCAACTCAGTAGAAGGCCCTGTAATCACTATGCCATTCCAACCGTAAACGCTGCCGATTCGTTCAATCCACTCTCGCATCGTCAAGCATTGCTCTTCTGCTACGTGGTAAATCTGATTTTTTGCTCGATCGTCGGTAGCCACCAGACAAATGGCATGCGCGATGTCTTCTACGTAGCCGCGTGCCCACCGCCAAGAAGCAAAGCCTTCTTCGAGCAAAATTAACGGACGCCCGTCACGCATCTGCTGAAGGTACGGATAGACGCGATGCTGGTAATCATGCGGGCCATACACCATCGGCAGGCGCAAAATCGTGCCTGGCAGACTCTGCTGCCCCATCACGACTCCCTCCACGAGTACCTTGTCATAATATTCGCGATCTGGTCTGGCCCCGCGGAACGGATAGCGATTCTCGCAAAGCGGAGACTGCTCCGTAAGCGGCTCGGTCGTAATCGGACCGGATTCAATCTTGTTCACCCGTCCGAACGCCTGGTACACGTCACAACTGCTGATCGCCACGACACGACTTGCTATATCCTGAAACGTTTCTATCAGCAGGCGGGCATCTGCTTCTGTGTACGGAAACAGATCAATAACGACATCCGGTGCAAAGGAGCGAAAAGTCTCTCGGTATTCACCCAGGCGGGCACGATCTCCCGTAATAGAGACGACACCTTGTGGAAGAGAGGCTGCGCCGAGGGAAAGCCCCCTATTAAATACAGCAACCTCATGACCTGCTTCTGCCAAGCGCTTCACTGCATGTGGACCGATAAAACGCGTTCCCCCCAAAAATAGGATCTTCACCCCGGCACCCCCAGCTCTACAATTTTTCGATCACTTTATCAATCAAACCGTATTCGAGCGCCTCTGCGGCGGTAAGGAAATAGTCGCGGTCTGCATCTTTTTCGATTTGCTCGACTGTCTTTCCCGTACGCTCCGCGATGATCGTATACAGCATGTTGCGATGTCGCATAATACGGTCTGCTGCGATCTTGATATCGCTCGCCTGTCCTTGACTGCCTCCCCATGGCTGGTGGAGCATGACTTCTGCATTGGGCAGCGCGTACCTTTTGCCCGGCGCTCCTGCTACAAGAAGCATCGCTCCCATGGACGCTGCCATCCCCGTGCAGATCGTGGACACATCAGGCGCAATGAAACTCATCGTATCAATAATCGCCATCCCTGCGGTGACAGAGCCTCCGGGCGAATTGATATAAAGGTGAATGTCTTTTTTCGGGTCCTCTGCTGCCAGGAACAGCAACTGAGCTACGACCGCATTGGCTACCTGATCATCGATGGCACTCCCGAGAAAAATGATGCGATCCTTCAACAACCGGGAGTAAATGTCATAGGACCTCTCTCCATAACTCGTTTGCTCGACTACTACCGGAATGAGATTCATGAAAAACCCTCCTTCGCTTGTTTACGCTCGACTTTTTACGCGGCCATACGCATGCTGGTTGCTTGTGGTACTGCCACTGATTTTTTGTTAAATCCAGATGAAACCTGCGTCACGACTGCCGGATTACTCGCCGGACCCACTGACCATGTCTGAACAGCTGCTTCTCTTTCGACCGCAACTCCATTTCCGTTTCGAGCTGGCATGGCAATGATCTGATCAGAATGTGGCTGGATACGATTTTCCCAAACGATTACGGGTTTGGACTTGTTTGACTCCACAGCTTGTGCCTTCATGCCTCGTCTCCTCCTTGTTTTGGATAAACCGCGAGAACCACCTGATACGTTTCTTGTCCCTTTTCTTTTGGCTGATACTTCGCCACAAGCTGATTCACCAGTTGGACGTATTCCTCTACAAAAGCACTGCGCTGTTCCGCACTGGCAAGCTGAATACTCGCATTCAGTGAGGCGCTCGGAACCTCCACCTCTTGATCGGAGCGCTCCAGCAAGAGCATGGCATCCCGCTTGATTCGTTCTGCTGTCTGGACCAGATGAGACAACGATCCTTGATCCTTCATTTGCTGAACAGTATCGTTGCCCCAGTTCAGTCCTTCCGAGAGCACATACGTCCGCGCAATCGCCAAATAAAGCACCTCGACGAGATTACGTACCTGTCGACTCCCAACCCGCCTGACCAATCCGACCTTTTCCAAGGCCTTCAAGTGATAATTGACACGCTGCGGGATTTCATTGATACCACGTGCGACTTCTGCTGCTGAAGCAGGCTCTGCCAAACGGCTTAATATCTCGGCACGGAGCGGGTTCAATAGTGCCATCGCCTGTTCCGGCTTCTCGACTACATATGTTTCCAGTTGTTCGTGCGCCACAACAACACCTCATGACATTAATCATTTACGTAAAAATAGTTTATTACGTTCATTTTTGTTTGTCAAATGATGGATAAGCCCTTTTTTCGACAACGTCAAAAAGCCCCGCTATCCTGCGGAGCTTTGTTTTTCATTACTATTCAGTTCACTCATGAAAAAGAGATGATTTCGCCATCCTTCGGAACATGCACGCGACCGGACAACTTTACCTCCTCCAAACATTCATTCAATTCCAGGCGACTGAGCAAGCAATGGTTCCATGTCTCCATATGAGCTACGAGGATACGGCTGTCGGGCGCGGCATTTGCGACATGGACGATATCCTCCTTCGTCATCGTGATCGGGTCTCCCGTCAAGAACCGGGCCGCACCTGCGAAAACGACGATCGCATCTGGACGATACGCTGCAACAGCCTGCTCCATTTCCTCACACCAAATCGTATCCCCCGCCACATACAACGTCGGCTCACCAGCTTGCTTCAAGACAAAGCCAGATACGGGCCCCATCTGCTGTCCGATTTCCCCTGTTCCGTGCTGACCACCTGTCCGATACAGGTGAACCCCTTGCCATGTATACTCCGCTTCGATGGCAACGACTTGTTCGAAGCCATGCTGCACCAGCTTATCCAGATCCGGTGGCTGGCAAAATACAGGCAAATGCTTCGGGAGAAGGCGTATGGCCGCTTCATCCAGATGATCGAAATGGGTATGCGTCACCAAGAGAGCGTCCACGCCAGCGAGTACCTCCTCCACGGATATGGGCAATTCTACTCCTGGATTCGGGCGCTGATTCGGCGTATTTGGTACTGCTGGCATTTCACCCTTGGAGCTAAACATCGGATCAACCAAAAACGTCAGCCCTGCATATTCCACACGCAAGGTAGCATGTCGTACAAGCTGAATCTGCATGTCATTTCTTCCTTTCCTCGTTATCGTTATAATGGATGTACATTTATTGTATAAGGTCCTGAACGGTTGCCGCGAAACGATTGTTGGCTACCGACTTTCGCCGTGAAAGGAGATACACATGCTAGACCAAATTGATCTCTCCATCCTTGCCTTGCTACGCAAAAACAGCCGATTGCAGTGGAAGGACATTGGCGAACAGGTCCATCTAAGCGGTCAAGCCGTCGGAAACCGCATTAGACGAATGGAGGAGCAAGGCATTATTCAAGGCTATACAACACTCATTGATGAAGCCAAAATCGCCCCAGTCCTCACTGCTCTGGTTACCATGTTCATGACCACTACTGATCATTCTCTCTTCACTCGTTTTATCAAAAGTCGCAGCGAGATCGTCGAGGCGCACCGCATCAGCGGAGAAGGCTGCTATACCATGGTGGTACATGTTCCAGATCAAGAGGCTCTCAATCATTTTTTAGATGCCCTGCTTCCTTTTGGGAACTACCGTGTCAACCTATCGATTAACAAATTGAAATAATTGGAGGTTTGGCAATGTATCCGTTCTCATGATTTTTCGGGGTTGCACGATTTTGTGAACAAAAGTAGAATGATGAATACGAAGGGAGGAGAGTCGCCATGGAAGATATGCTATTGCTGCTGTTTTCGCTGGAGGATTTCTTCGCCTTGGTCGCGCTTTTTGTAGGATGCTTCACTTCTGCTTTTTGTCTCAGACAGTGTTGCCTGCAAAACCGGGCTCTACATCAGAACGTCACAGATACGTACCGACCTTCCATTAACACGTTGTTGGTTGAAACTTATCCTATGGCGGCAAGGCAACCGCAGCGCCTTCGCTTATTCAGGCGCATACAGCATACAGACGGCGAAATGGATACATATGATTCCTTTGTTTTGGATCGCGTAGCGTAACGAATATCCAAAAGGAGGTTGATCATATGATCGCCAAATATATCGGAGAAGCTTTGTTGTTTGTTGTGGGTCTGCCTATTTTCGCTTATCAAACATTCGAAGGAATGCACGCATTGGCAGATATCTTCGCACAAATGTCCGATTTCACCAATTTCAAATAAGCTTGACGCAAATAAAAGCCTGACCGCTTCTTTTGACGGTCAGGCTTTCTTTAATCTGCTTGGATGCGGTCTCCTCTTGTTGTCGGCTGTGAGATCACAAGAAACTCCACATCCTCTGCTCCCTCGTTTTTCATCTGATGTTTGACTCCTGGAGGCACTTCTACCCCTTCCTGCCTGCCCAACACATGACGAACGCCATCCACTTCCAGCATAGCCTGTCCTGATAGCACGAAGAAAAACTGACGCGACCGCTCGTGATAGTGGCGCACTTCTGCGGTATTTCCGGGCATCCGCTCATGAATGACGCTGAGCTCTTGGCCTTTGACCAGATGCCAGCCATCGCATTGATCGCCCCAATGATAATGCTCTGCATTCTCTTTGCTGATTTTCGCCATGCCTGCTCCTCCTCCGATTTTTGCCCTATTTTCACACGCTGCGGAGCATTTGTCACCAAGTGTTTACTTTTTCTACCCCGTATGTTAAAATATTTGTGTATTGTAAGTGAATATTTGATTCGTTACTGGAGGAGCCTGTCATCATAGGGTTCTTTTTGTCTTTTTTTAGCCGACAAAAAGAACTCTGTGATCGCGGGCTCTTTTTTATTTCGTAAAAAGGGGGAAACCACATGCTTATTTTTCAGCTGGCTGTCATTTTGATCGCCTCCAAAATCGCTGGTGACATCAGCGTGCGGCTGGGACAGCCATCCGTTTTGGGGAAACTGCTCATCGGTATCGTTTTAGGCCCTACCGTTCTCGGGCTGGTCACAGACACAGAAATCCTCAAGGAAATTAGCCAAATCGGGGTTATCCTGCTCATGTTTATCGCGGGCTTGGAGACCGATATTGATGAGTTCAAACGCACCGCCAAGTCTTCAACCAGCGTAGGGGTCGCTGGGATTGTCATGCCCCTTGCACTCGGTTATGGTGCCGGGATTGCGATTGGTCTCTCCAACATCGAATCGATCTTCCTGGGCCTGTTGCTCTCTGCTACCAGCGTGAGTATTTCCGTACAAACGTTGAAGGAATTGGGCAAGTTAAAGTCAAGAGAAGGCGCAACGATCATGGGAGCCGCTGTTATTGATGACGTTTTGGTCATCTTGGCGCTCGCTTTCTTGATGAGCTTTGCTGGCGGCGACGTAAATCTCGGCATGGTGGTTTTGAAAAAGGTCGCGTTTTTTGCCATCGTCATCGTTCTCTCCTGGAAGGTTGTCCCGTGGATTTTGAAAAAATTCGCTCCGTTGCAGGTTACAGAATCGGTTATTTCCGCAGCACTCATTATCTGTTTCCTGTTCGCTTATTTTGCTGAATATACAGGGGTGGCCGCGATCATCGGTTCCTACATCGCCGGTGTTGCCATCAGCTTGACCAATTACAAGCAAGAAGTGACGCACAAGGTCGAGACCATCAGCTACGCGGTTTTCGTACCAGTCTTCTTCACCTCGATCGGAGTAACGGCACAGTTCTCTGGCATCTTGGAAAACCTCGGACTGATTGTGCTCCTGAGCGTTATCGCGGTTGTTTCCAAGCTCATCGGTGGTGCTTTTGGTGCAAAAATCACAGGCTTCCCGTGGAAAAACTCGATGGCCATTGGTGCAGCGATGGTATCCCGTGGGGAAGTGGCACTCATTATCGCCGCCATTGGTCTGGAGAACAATTTGCTCACTCAAGACATGTTTGCCGTCCTGATTGTCGTCGTACTCTTAACCACCATCGTCACTCCACCAATGATGAAATGGTTCTTCTCGAAAACGGCACAGCCAGAAGAAATGGCTTTGAAAAAGAACGCCTAATACAACCAAGACTGTTTCTCGCCTAGACGCGGGGGACAGTCTTTTTTATTATGGAAAAAATACCCTCTTTCCTGATAGGAGGAACACCGTCATGAAAATTGTAATCGCTCCGGACTCTTTTAAAGGTAGTCTAACTGCCAAACAAGTAGGCGAAGCCATTCGCTCAGGGATTCAACGCGCAATCCCGCAAAGTGAGCTCATCGTGAAACCGATGGCTGACGGCGGTGAAGGTACCATGCAATGCCTGGTCGATGCCACAGATGGCAAAATACTGACCACCACCGTAAAAAACCCGCTCGGACAGGACATTTCTGCTGAATTCGGCATTTTGGGTGACGGTGTAACCTGTGTGATCGAAATGGCTACTGCCTCTGGTCTTTACTTGATTTCTGCCATAGATCGCAACCCGCTTGTCACGACGACCTATGGCTTTGGTCAATTGATTACGGCCGGACTGGATCAAGGCTGCCGCAAGTTCATTCTGGGACTGGGTGGCAGTGCTACCAATGACGGAGGCGCTGGCATGCTCCAAGCTCTCGGATATGTGCTTCTCGATCAAGACGATCAGCCACTCTCTTTTGGAGGTGGTGAATTATCACGACTGAGCCATATTGATACGGGACAGGTTGATAAGCGGTTGGCTGACTGTCACTTCGTCATTGCGTGTGATGTTACCAATCCATTTGTTGGACCCAATGGCGCTTCTCACGTTTTCGGCCCACAAAAAGGAGCCACACCGGAAATGGTGCGGCAATTGGATGATCATTTGCGCCATTTCGCTGACTTGATCGAAAAGACCCGCGGCATCGCCATTCACGATTTGCCTGGGACAGGTGCTGCGGGTGGTATCGCTGGTGCCCTTCTCGCTTTTTTAAATGGTCAGTTGCGTTCCGGAATTGAGATTGTGATCGAGACGACCGGACTCACGGAAGCCATGGACAAAGCCAATCTTGTGATCACAGGTGAGGGACAAGTCGACTTCCAGACGGCCCAAGGAAAGACGCCATGTGGAGTTGCCCAAGTCGCACAACGATACAGCATTCCCGTCATCGTCCTCGCTGGTTCCATTGGAAATGGCATCGACGCCCTTTATGAAAAAGGCGTTTCTGCCGTTATCAGCATCACCAACAAACCGATGACGCTGGATCAATCGATGCGCGAAGCTGCCTCGCTCTTGGAGCAGACAGCCGAACAAGTTATGCGGATTTATAGCCTGAAATCCTGATCGGCCACTTCCTTTATTATTGTGCTACTACTCCTCATCAGCATTGTGATGACCGTATATGAGTGCATCGACAAGCCTTTGATACCCAATATCAGAGAAGAACTCGAAAGTGACTTCGGCGGGATCGTCACTCCCATCGGACTCGTCATCATTTTCGGTACGCAGATCGGCAAGATTTTGGAAATCTCGAGTGCTAAAACAGCTCAACCCAGATCGACTGCCGCTCTCTTCATTACCTTCCCCATTGTCAGGCCCCTCTTGCCGTCGCTCGGGCTGAACGCCAGGCTGGGTACCGTGCCGATCTGGCAAATCTTGATGGTCAGGGCTATCGGCAACGTTGCAATGGTCGTCAATCATGTTAACGCCACGTATTTCGGGGTTGTATCCCACTTCTCCACCATGAACTTGACCACCGCGTATCGTGTCCAGAAATTGGCCTAACTTGTGGAAGGTATAGTTGTGGTTGCCTTTTTGGGGCTCCTCCTGTTGTAAAGCTTTTTCAGACTCGTAAATCTGGTTAAGTCTAGCAGCTGTGGCACTCCAACTAAACTTTTCCAAGGCAATTTCACGAGCTTCTTGCTTCATTTTCAAATACAGGGGCTTATTCATGATCAGTGAACAAATCGCATCGGCGAAGGCTTGCGGATTTTTATATTGTTTGATCAGCAATCCAGAACGGCCATGCTCAATGATTTCTTTTATGCCACCGTTTTTCGAGGCTACGACTGGCAATCCGGAGGACATCGCTTCGACGTTAACAAGGCCGAACGATTCATGTTTTTGCGAAGGACAAATAAACAGATCGGCTTTTCTAAAAACGCGGTGGATACTACGATGGGGGACCGTACCTAGAAATTCGGCATGTACGCCAAATTTACGAGAGAGCGACTGCAATTGCCTTGCATATTTGCTTGTTGGTGATCCTCCTGCAATCATTACTTTGACAGGTTGGGCTATCTGCCTTTTCACAAGCTTAGCTGCTTGAAGCAATACGGGAATGCCTTTACGTGGAATAAGCCTGCCCGCGAACAATAAGGTGAAGGCACGGGGATGAGAGGTTTTTTGAATAGGGGAAAAGCGAGATGTATCGACGCCAAGCCATGCAACCCGGATTTTTCTCGACATGCTAGGAAAACGAGCAGAAAGCCGACTTTCAAGCGATGAACTGTTGGTGATAATCAAGTCCGCTTTTCGTAATCCGGCCAAGGTCTCTGCCCGGCTGGTATGGGGAGAATTGACAAAAGTCAGCGAGTGAAGATACAAGGATACGGTCGCTTTCGGAAACATCGATTTAATCTGCCTAACGAACTCCGGTCGATTATCGATTTGCAAAACGTCAAATCGGCGTTTTATTAGGATTTTTTTCACATGGGTCAAATATTTCGCAGAACTGCCGGTAGGAACGCGATAAATGTGCACCCCATCTATAAAAGAATACTTCGGATAACGAGGATGCGCTCTGCTGATAATCGAGACCGAATGCCATTTACTCAATTCCTTGGCAATCGCCAGAATCGTAATCTCGACGGACCCCCCAAGAATGGGGGGGACGGGGATTTGCTCGGGGGCGATGATGACGATTTTCATACCGAACACTCTCCTGTTTAAGAGCTATGACTGGCAGCGTACTCATCAAGTTCCTGCAAAAAAGGGCCGATTCTCCTCTCTGAATCAAGTGCCCATCGTAACCGCTTCATGGTAAACGGGATTCTTTTGAATGGGGACAGTACTAAAAATGTCGAGAACGGAAATCGCAGCCAGGCACAAATCAGTTTATATTCGCTTTTGTTTAGTGTGGTAACCTGACGATAACCATCCAGAATAGCTTTGGCAATGGAAAAATCCCATTGATAATCTTTGCATGAATTATAAATGATGCGATATAAATCATAAGCTCGCAGATCGACATGCAAGGTTTCAAAGTCGATCAAGTAGGTACCTTCATCATTGAGAATAAAATTGCTCGGTCCCCCATCACCATGACATAGGACTCCATGTTTACGCGGATTGCGACGGCAATTGTTATATTCGCTGCTATTCAATAATGCTTCCGCTTGTCTGGAGTAACGCATGATTTCCACCCGGTGCTTTTTGAGAAAACGGTTAATAGGCAGGCTAAAGCCATTTCTCTTCGCTTTTGCCATCTTGTTCTGTATATATCGGTGCCTGTTACGTAAAGTGGCGTACCATGTCCCAATCTGACTGTAAGCAAAATTCCCAATGAGAGCTGTACGTCCAGCCTCATGAAAACGTGCCAACGCGGCACCGCATCCCCTCATATCCGCTAAATTGCGCGGCGAGGGTTTCCTCCCCAAAATCCAGGGAGTTAGTACAAAAACCTCTCCTTTTCTCGAGAGTTGATAGGTATTGCGGCCCTCTGGCATCTTGGGGTTGCGCCACGCCAAAAGCGATCCTTCCCGCCGGACCTGTATCAGCATCCGGTCAACCCACTGTATTCGAGCCACTCCTTTTGGCATCCGCTTTAAGCTGAACGAACGGCCCCCTGGCGTTACAATCCGATAGATTCCTCCTCGAATTTTCTTTTGTTGGCGTACCCGAACCCCAAACTGTTTGGCTATACCGGTAATGGCTTGTTTGCTCATTGTCATTCCGCCTTGTTCAGGTTTGTAAACAATGATTGATATTGAAGCGCAATCGAAGACCAATTATATCGTGCGGCAGTTGACTGGGCATTGCGTACTCTATTTTCCGCTAGGTCAGGATTTTTCCAAAATGCTTTAACGGCTCGAGCTATCCTGGTGCTATTGACTGTGGAAATAATTTGGGCATTTTGATCGTTTACAAATTCCTTTAATCCTCCCGACAAGGTCGAAATAAGTGGTACACCATTTGCCATCGCTTCCAATGCAACCAAGCAAAACGATTCTTTTTTACTTGGAACAATAACGGCACCGTAAGAAGCGTACATCTGTTGCACGGCTCCGTATTTGCTCTGTTTGACCCAGCGAATTCTCTTTGTAACGCCAACTCGTCTTGTAAGGGCTTTGAGTTTTCTTTGATAGCTGGCATTTCCGCTTCCTACAATGGTCAAATGTACCCGTTTATGTTCTCGTGACAGGAGGCCAATGGCTTTTATTAAGGCATCGATCCCTTTGGAAGGAATCAGTCTACCTACGTACAGCAATTTAGTCGGGGCAGATTTTGACTGCTTGGTTATCGGTTTCACACCGTGCGGGATAACAGAAAATTTATGGATAGTTGTACGAGGATAACGTCTCCTTGTTGCACCTATTAGCCACCTGCTCGGCACAATGATTTGACTTGCACTCTGAATCAATTTTGTCTGGTTTTTCCCAAACGGCGAATAGATACCTTGAGAGGCTAGAGAGTGGCATGAATAGACAACTGGAACATGGAACCGGGCTTTGGCTATTTTGGAAGTATCCGCAAATTCCGTACTATGCACATGAATGATATCAGGTTTGACATATCCCGCTTTGGACATCGCGTACAAGACGGATTTCGCTTTGAAAGATTGTTTTGTGCGATTAAAGTAACGAGGAGCTTTTGGAAATCGAAGAATGCACAAATTTTCGTTCGGCTTTGATATCGTCAATCGATTGGATTTTCCGGTGCATAGAACCGTTACCTCCACATCATTCCTACTCAATGCTCTAGACAAGTGAGTAGCGACGATCCCTAGCCCTCCGATTATTTTGGGCAGATACTCATTCGTCATGACCAACACTTTCAGCTTGTTTTCGTTCTCCAAATAGTACCCTCCTCGTATACTCGCTCTTAACGCATCGCGCATCCGGGAAGAATTCATCATTCGATAGACACAAATATATTTTATGTCCGGTTGATAATAAGGTGTTGGGCACGGTACCTATGGTCTTCAGACATTTTTTGAAATCACTTTGTTTCCCTATGAAGGGTATAGCGCTTTAGGCGCGGGGAGTATTTTTTTAGTTCCAATCGCTCGGGATGATTCCGCTTATTTTTGGATGTGATATAGTTGCGATCTCCTGTTTCAGTGCATTGCAGGGTAACGTTCACACGCATGGATGTCAGCCTCCTCTTTTGTGGTTACACTGTCGTCTCGATTACAGCATCTGCTGTCGGGAGTGGGTCGGGCAGCTTACTCCAGTCCGCCTCGTATTCCTCATCGTTCAGGAGACATGCATCGAGATGCTTCACGATTTGCTCCTGGTTCAGATCAATACCGATAAAGACGAGCTCTGTAGTTCGATCCCCATGTACGGGATGCCATGTTTGCTGCCAGTCCGGCTCTTCTACCAGAATGGCTTGTTGCTCTTCTGCCGATAACGCTGCTGTCCAATAGCCAGCTGTTCCGATTTCGATGGATGGCCCTGCCTGACTGAGTGACATCGCCACGTCATTTCGTGTCGCCAACCAGAAAAACCCTTTAGCACGCACGACCTCCTCTGGCCAATCCTCCAACCACTTTTCAAAACGAGCTGGATGAAACGGCCTGCGACCGCGATAAACGAAGGAGGAAATTCCGTACTCGTCCGTCTCAGGTGTATGCACTTCCTTTTGCAGCTCAGCAATCCATCCCGCTGATTGACTGGCAGTCTCGAAGTCGAACAAATTGGTATTCAAAATTTCTTGCGGGTCTACCTGCCCACGAACAGCGCGGATGAAGCGAGCATTTGGCTGTAGCTTGCGCAGAACGGCTTCCAGCTGTATCAAATCATCTGGAGCGACACGATCGCATTTGTTCAGAATCAACACATCACAGAATTCAATCTGGTCGATCAAAAGATCCGCGACCTCACGGGTATCCTCTTCGCCAACTGCCTGCCCTCTGTCCAAAAGGTTTTCCCCGGACGAAAAGTCATGCCAGAAGCGGTATGCATCCACTACGGTCACCATCGTGTCCAAGCGGCACAACGCCGATAAATTGATGCCATTTTCTTCGTCTACGTATGTGAAAGTCTGGGCGACAGGAACCGGCTCACCTACTCCCGTCGATTCAATCAGTATGTAGTCATACCGTCCTTCCAAAGCCAGACGCTCTACCTCCGTCAGCAAATCCTCTCGCAAGGTGCAGCAAATGCAGCCATTCGACAGCTCCACGACCTTTTCGTCCACGTGTGAAAGACCACTGCCCGAGAGAATAAGAGAGGCGTCTACGTTTACTTCGCTCAAGTCGTTCACGATTACGGCGACTCTTAGCCCTTCCCGATTGTTCAGGACATGGTTCAGTAGCGTCGTTTTGCCCGCTCCCAAGTACCCGCTCAGGACTGTGACGGGGATTTTATTTTCGATCATGTTCATGCTAGGTTCTCCTTTTCGGTTTTCTCAAAACGTAATAATTACGATTTGTTGGTTATCATAACGTATCGAAATATCCAAAGTCAATATAAAACGTAATTATTACGATTTAACAAACTGAAGAAAATCAGCCAGATTTCACTCTGACTGATTTCCTCCACGTCTGCTCCACTATTGTTTTTTCGCCTTGTTCATTCCAACCGCTTCACCATAAACCCCAATGACTGGTTGGTACGCCTGACGATCATTCAATTTCCCCTGCTCGACCACGGGCTGCGGGCGATTTTCTTTCCACGTAAGCTGACTGTACACATGACCTGTCGCAGTCGGCATTGTGACGAGAATATCTTTTACCTGATCGGCATTGCCATCCGTGATAGCGAGCTTCGGAAGAATACCACTGTCGCGTTTACCTACAGAGATAAACGTCTGCTGATTATCCTTCCCTTCGCGAACCACGACACGCAGGTTATGGGCCGTCTGATTCATCGATACGCCCATCTTATCGCCTACAAGCAAAATAAGATCCTTGATGTTGTCTCCGGTCACGTCTGCATACTTCGTATCAAGGACAAAGGTACTATCGCTGTCCATACTGAAGCCACTATTGATCGTCACATCTGGTGACGGCATATTGTCCCAGTCTGCTTTTTGAACCGTTACCTGTAAAAGCTGCGGCTGTTTATTGACGACGTTCCACACACTGGTCGCCACCGCCAGGCGATCCTGCGTATTCAGCCCATACAAGGTTTGCTTGCCCATGTAACTCAGATTGCCTTTCGCATCCCGGAATGGTACCAACTCCACCAGCTTTTGCGTATATCCATTGGTTGCCTTTTGCAGCTTTCCATTGGCATGATAAATTCCTTGCTTCACGTACGTAGCCTTATTGTCCGATATATCTACTGTACTCGTCGCTTTTGTCTTTGTATTCGTTACTTTTGCCACAAATCCATCGACAAATTGTATCATAAACGGGATATTTTGCTCTGGTTGTAATAAGACTACCGGCGCGTACGCTTGCGATTGGGTGCTGTTCGCTTGAACCGAGTCAGCCCCAACGCTCGAAGCCATGAGAACTGCGCCGCTGCAAAGAACTGCCGCCATCGTTTTGTGCCATGCTTTCATCCTTTTCTCCTCCTTCGTATAGATAACATCCAACTCCTATCCTACATTTTTAAACGAAATTGCTAGGCCAATTGTTGCTAGTAAAATATGCCCTGTTCTCTCGCACTTTTTTCCTGTATAAGGAAGCTTAGAACACGTTCGCTTGTTCTTGAAAAGCTCGAAAACGGGTTTTTTTACCGTTTTGCAACAATTTTGCGGGATGGGCAAGCTACAATATAGTCAAATGGATGCAGCAACAGAAAGGAACATTTGAAATGAAAAAGGCTTGGCTCGTAACGACAGCACTCTGCGCCTCGCTTGTTAGCGGTTGCGGACTCACAGATACACCCAATGAATTGATGCGCGCCCCATCAGCAGACGGCGATCAAAAATCGATCAATCAGGCCGTCATGCAATTTTTGCCGGCTGGGTCACAATTATCTGTTCCTCTTCATCCCGCAGAAGCCAGTGCCGTCTCCCTACAGGATCTAAACGGGGATGGGGTTGCAGAGGTCGTCGCTTTTTACAAAACCGAAAAAACCGATTATGAAATCGGTGTGCTTGTGCTTACCCAAAAGCAAGGAAACTGGGAAAAGCTCTCCTCCTTTACTGGTGTCGGCAGCGAATTGGATTACGTCTCCTTTCAAGATCTCACTGGGGACAAAATTCCGGAAATGCTGATTGGAATGGGGGGCGGCGAAGATTTGAACAAGGAGCTCTCCGTTTATTCGCTAGCGAACAATATGACCCAGGAATTGATGAAGCAGCCCTATTCCATTATGGCAGTAGGCGATTTGACAGGAGATGATCACGCGGATCTCGCTCTCGTTGTTCTCGATAAAAATAACTTCACATCCAAAGCCGAGCTGTATGGGGCAGGGAACGGCACAATCGCAAAAAAGACGGAGATAGCCCTTGACGGATATGTGAATGGTTACTATCAGGCTATCATCGGAAAAGCATCGCCAACCCGAAACGGACTATTTATTGATGCTGGATTAGGGGCTCACTCTGCTTCCACTGAACTACTCCTCTGGGACAATGGACAACTGTCCAACCCTTTGGCAAAAATAGAAGGAGAGATGGACCTGACCTTCAAGCCGTATTCTTTGGAAAGTGAAGATATCAATGGTGATGGCATCATCGAGATCGGTACGAAGATACAACCCGCTGGGACAGAGGATTTAGCCATGGCAGAAATCCCTTGGGTCTCCTCCTACTTCCAATGGGACGGGAAAACGGGCTTGAAACATATCGAAGATCATTATCAAAATTACACACAAGGCTTTGACCTCAAGATTCCGGCAAAATGGGGCGAAAAATACACCATCTCCATCAACCATGATACGAATCCACTCCTAGTCCGATTCCATTATTACGGTGCGAATGGAAAAAATAAGGCAGAATTACTAACGCTGCAAAGCATTCCACAAAACGAATGGATCAAATTTGAAAGCGGATTGAAGCAAAAGCAAGTTCCCTACATTTTGCTGAAGGAAGAGGGAAAACAAGTCTTGATCGCCATTTTACCGCAAACGACACCTACCCTTGGAAAAGCTGCTCTCGCGGAATATCGATCAATGCAGCTTACCGCAGAGGAGGTTCGTCAGCTCTACAAACCGATGACGAACCGGGAATAAAGTGAAATAGTAAATCCTTATCAAGGAGATTTGCCCTATGAAGGTTCTATTACTGGAAGATGAGAAATCCATCCGAGATTTTGTGCGCATCAATCTCAAGCGCGAAGGTTATGAGGTAATTGAGGCTGGGACCGGAGAAGAGGCACTTGATCTCGCAGATCAACAATCGGACATCGTCATTGCGATTCTCGACGTCATGCTCCCCGGCATTGATGGCTTCGAAGTATGCGGGCAGCTGCGAAAAAAATATCCGCGCCTCGGGATCATTATGTTGACGGCCAAAAGCCAGGAGCTGGACAAAGTCATGGGTCTCGAATTCGGAGCAGACGATTACGTCTCCAAGCCGTTTAGCCCTGCGGAACTGTTGGCCCGTGTCAAAGCGTTGCACCGGAGATTGACACCCATTCCTGAGGCTGAAGACAAAAATGAAATTAACATTGCCCCCTTCACGCTGTTGCTCGATGAACGCAAGCTGATTCGGGTGGATCAAGAAATTGACCTCACGCCAAAAGAATTTGCCATCATCAAATTACTCGCTGAAAATGCGAACAAAGCCATCAGTCGGGACGAGATTTTGACAGCAGTTTGGGGTCAATTTTTTATCGGGGACTTAAAAATTGTTGATGTGAATATCCGCCGAATAAGGCAAAAAATCGAGGACGATCCGGCTCATCCAGCTTTCTTGGAGACCGTCTGGGGGTATGGCTACCTGTGGCGAAAGGACGTCCCAGATGAAAGGCATTAAGAGTAGGCTGGTTCTTCATTTCGGCCTAATCCTCCTTCTGATCGTACTGCTCTTGGAAGGACTGTTTTACTGGGCCGTTCATACGTATTATATCGGGACTGCGACCGAAGCTTTAGTGACCCGCAGCACGACCTTCACCAATTTTATTAACAAGTACGCCACTGGCTATCGGTTAAAAGACAAAGCACGCTACATTTTGGAGAATGTTTCGAATCAGGAATACGCCAAAATTGAGGTCTTGGACCCAGGAGGAAAAGTCATTCTCAACTCCTATGGCTTTCAGACCAGCGAGATCATCAATACACCTGACGTCATGGATGCTATCAAAGGGCAAAGTGGTTTGTACATCGGGAAAAGTCCACAGTCGCGGGAGCGTGTCATCGCGGTGTCCAACCCGCTTACGTACAGTGGAGAATTTGTTGGCGTTCTGCGGTACACGATCTCCGCTGAACCGCTCTATCAAGCAGTAAATCGCATTGCCTTGTACGGGGCTGGCGTTGGGACAGGCGTAGTCGTCCTTGCTTTTGCTCTCAGCCTGCTCATGGCAAAACGAATCGTCGACCCTATCGAAGATTTAACGAATGCGGCCAAACAAATGGCGGAAGGAAATTTTGCTGTCCGGGCGCCAAAACGATTCGATGATGAGGTAGGAACCCTCGCAGATACTTTCAATTACATGGCAGCGGAGATCGGGAAAAACGAAAAGCTGAAAAATGACTTCATCTCCTCTGTCTCCCATGAGTTGCGTACCCCACTTACGTCGATTAAGGGATGGGGCGAAACGCTCATTTCGGGTGGTCTGGAAGAGCCTGAAGAGACGCTGCTTGGTCTGGAAGTCATCTCCAAGGAGACAGATCGTTTGATCGGGCTCGTCGAGGAATTGCTCGATTTCTCGAAGTTTCAATCTGGTGAGATGAAATTGTCTCGCGAACGCATGGATGTCCGGGATCTTCTCCATGATTTGCACCTTCAATTTTCAGTACGTGCCAATGCGAAACAAATCGAGTTAAAGCTGGAGACTCCCCCTACCCCACTCATGGTTATGGGAGACCCGAATCGTCTGAAGCAAGTATTTGTGAATCTATTAGACAACGCATTGAAATTCACGCCACAAAACGGCTCGATCGTCATCGCAGCTTCCTTGTCAGGCGATAGGCTCCTTATCACCGTAACGGATACA
This sequence comes from Brevibacillus sp. BC25, assembly GCF_000282075.1. Lineage (NCBI taxonomy): Bacteria > Bacillati > Bacillota > Bacilli > Caryophanales > Paenibacillaceae > Brevibacillus > Brevibacillus sp. BC25. The sequence continues at coordinate 15,026 of NZ_AKIX01000083.1, read as the reverse complement.
GGTGAAGGCATTAACCCGGAAGACCTGCCGCATGTCACAGAAAAGTTTTTCAAGGGACGCTCCAAGCTCTCCGGCAGTGGTCTGGGATTGGCGATCTGCAAAGAGATCATTCAACTCCATGCCGGGCGGTTTTCGGTTAGCAGCGCCCTTGGTCAAGGAACATCGATTATGGTAGATTTACCGTTGTTGGCGAATCAATAAGGCAGGAAGAGCGAATAGCTCTCCTGGAGAAGAAATTACAAAAAAACTCACCCTTGCCGCATTAATATGAGGCGTGGATGAGTTTTTTGCTGTTGGAACACGATATTAGAAGCTGTTTTGAATGACCAATTCATCCAGACCAAAACGGGAAGTCGAATAGGCTTGCACGCTTGCTTTCCCCAAAGTCAGCATGAGTGTTGGCAAATAGCGGGATGGGATGTTCAGCTCTTTAATGAGCGCATCACGGTTGTAGCCACCCATCGGGCACGTGTCGTATCCTTTTGCTTTTGCCGCCAGCATGAGTTGCATCGCTGCATAGGACGAGTTACGGATTGCTTCATCACGCGCGATTTCCGGGTTGTTATTGTAAGCCCCTTCGATTTGCGCGATCATGGTCTCACGTACTTGCTCTGTAACGTAACCTTTTGCCATTGCTTCATCATAAACAGGGCGAGCAGACTTATAAGCCTCCAGATCGCCGAGAATGATGATGGTAGCGTAAGCATCCACTACCTGCTGCTGATTGTATGCGATTGGGAGCAGTTTTTCTTTGATAGCAGGATCGGTCACGACGAGAAAACGCCAATGCTGCAAATTCCAGGACGATGGAGCACTTGCTGCAAGACGCAGGATTTCGTTCAGCTCGCCTTGTGGAATTTTTTCATTCGGATCGTATTTACGCACGCTGTGACGGGCTTCCATTACCTGTTCAGCGGTAATTTTCAGTTCTGTATTCATGGTTGAATCTCCTCCATACTGTATAGTACGCTGTTAAAAGATACTACTTACTTTATTATCGTTACAAACATTTTGCAATTACTTTTTACATTTCGCTTCATACCCTATTGTTTGGAGGCACTCTCGATGAAATACACGGATAACATTGTCATCGTCACTGGCGGTGGCCAAGGCATCGGACGGGCTGTTGCCACCATGTATGCTGCCGAAGGAGCACATGTCGTCATCGCCGAGTACAATCGCGCAGCGGGAGAAGAAACGGCATCGCTAATCAACACGACAGAAGCTGTGAAAGGCACAGCACACTTCGAGCACATCGACGTCAGCGTGCCAGCGCAGATCGAACAATTGATGAGAACCGTCGATGAACGCTGGGGGCGGCTCGATGTTTTGATCAACAACGCGGGCTTGTCCGAATGGGAATCTCCCTATGAACTGACCGTCGAAGCGTGGGACCATATCTTGAACACGAATTTGCGCAGTGTCTTTCTCGCATCGAGAGAAGCAGCCAAAATCATGCGTCGCCACGGGGGAGGCGCTATCCTTAATCTTTGTTCGACGCGGGCGCACATGTCCGAGCCACACTCAGAGGCATACGCGGCTTCCAAAGGAGGCATTTTATCCTTAACACATGCGCTTGGTGTCTCACTCGGCCCCGATGGGATTCGAGTCAACGCGATCTCTCCCGGCTGGATTGAACACCGCGATTATGCCGCTCTTCGTCCCGGGGATCATTCCCAGCATCCGGCAGGTCGCGTAGGTACACCCGATGATATTGCCCGTGCCTGCCTATTTTTGACGCAAAAAGACAATGATTTCATCACAGGTACTGAGCTAATTGTAGATGGTGGTATGACCCGCAAGATGATATACGAGCCATAAGCTAAACCAATGTCCTCCCTCTTGAATATGTTGTGCTAACAAGAGAAAAAGGAGGAGTTGTATGCCATTTGAAGAGGAAGACCTCAGAATTCTCGCCCTATGGCTTTTGGCAATCGGGTATCTGATTCTTGCCTTTACCGAATTGGCAGCGCTAGATTTATTTTAAAAAAGGAGAGCCGCTCGCTTCCAAACGGAATGAGCGGCTTTTTTCGTACGTATCGTCTTACCAAGTCACAAAAGGCGGCGAGCCTGGTGCCTGGTGCTGAATTTGTTGCAAAATCGGATAACCGTAGGCGAGAATAATCAGGAAGGCGACCAATCCGATCCAAACTGGCCAGCGTTCCAAAATTTTTGGAACTTCTTGCGTCGTTTCTGTTTCGGCAATCGGATATTCCGTATTTCCCTTTGGTGCGTAGAAAGTGAGATACAGCAAGATGGCGATCAAGAGAATCGCGGATACGAACAGCAGTCCGCCACCAAACGCCATTACACGTTGATAATCCATCCAGCCCAAAGCTAACGGGTGGTCCATATACGTCGTGTAATCTGTGCGGCGCGGAGCCCCTTGCAAGCCCATTGCGTGCATGGCGAGCGACATCAGAAACATTCCTACTGCCCAGAATACCGTTTGTACCATTCCCATGCGATTCGCAGTCTTGGTCAACTGACGTCCAGTCAATGCAGGTATCAGCCAAAAACTGACGCCGAAGAAAGTGAGCGCCACCGCAGCTCCTACGGTGATGTGGAAGTGACCCGTAACCCAAATCGTATTGTGAACGACCGCGTTAATCTGGTTACTTGCGTTAATAATTCCCCCAGCTCCGCCAGGAATGAAGAACAGCATCCCAACAAATGGAGCGAAAAAGCGTACATCTGTCCACGGCAGTTTTTTCAACCATCCGAAAAGACCAACACCACCTCTTTTACGTCCGGTCGTTTCAAAAACCGCAAACATCGAGAAGGCTGTCATCAACGACGGGATAACGACGATCAGCGTCAATGTCACGTGTATCATTTTCCATGCTGGCGAAATTCCTGGCTCCATCAATTGATGGTGGAACCCGACTGGGATGGAGAACAAGAGCAAGCAGAGAAAGGCAAGTCGACTGAGCGAATCACTGAAGACGTGACCGCCAATGATTCTTGGTAAGCATACATACCACGCCATATAAGCAGGCAGTAGCCAGAAATAAACGAGTGGATGACCGAAAAACCAGAACAGCGTACGGCTGAGCATGACGTTAATCGTTGGAACCAGCCCGAGTGACCACGGGATAAGTTGGAACAGAACCTCAATCGCTACAGGAATTGTCGCTGTAATCCACAAGACATAGGTAGTTACACCCATGAAGACGAACAACGGGGACATTTTCCCTTTATTTTCGCGTTTCCATTTGCGATAGCTGGCAAAAACCCCGAATCCCGCTAGCCAGCTACCTACTACGAGCAAGGCAGAACCAATGTAAAAGTACGGAGATGCTTTCAGTGGTGCGTAAAACGTATAAAGGACAGAGGCTTCATTCAGCAGAATGGTGACAACAGCCATCAATGTCCCTACCGTCATGAGAATCCAGCCTGCCCATCCAAATTTCAGAGCGGCTCCGTGCAAGGAACCGCCTGTCGTGCGGGCGACTCCTGAGAAAATAAATCCGACGATGAAGTACGTGGTAAAAATAAGTGCCATCAACACGCCATGGGCGGTCAAAATTTGATAGTAATTTGTCCAGCTCGGTAGCTCCATGATTCCACCGCGAACCATGCCCTGTACCATCCCTGCCACAGCTGCCAATCCGAATGCAATATAAGCTACCCACACATAGGCCAAACTAAGCCTTGCCGCAGAACGCTGAACCGGAACATGGGGGAGTGTATCGTCGATCTTCCGTGCGATTACCATAGGATTCACCTACCTTTATTTCACAATAATCGTGGTCGCCATTACCTGATGACCTGCGCCACAGTATTCGTTACAAAGGATCAAATACTCGCCTGGCTCGTCAAACGTGTGTGTCGCCGAGCTGATGTGTCCAGGCAGAACCATGAAGTTAATGTTGGTCTCTGGAATCTGGAATCCGTGAATAACGTCTGGACTCGTGACGTGGAAATTCACCGTTGCGCCAACTGGTATTTCCATCTTGGTTGGAGCGAAGCCGAACGCAAAAGCTGTCATGTAAGCGTCGTATTCGTTGTCTCCTACCTGTTTCAAACCTGGTTTATCAAAAGGAGGCGTCTCCGTAACCTTCTCCGGATCAATCATTTCCATATTACTTGGCGGAGCCATCCCCATGGCAAACGCATTGACGCACAACAATACAATAAATAAGGCCAAACCTCCTGCGCCAAGCATCAACCAGATTTTTTCATATCGATGCAAATGCATAAGTACCCTCCTTTACTTCCTTATTACGCCCTATCCAGGAAAAGCCCGAATACACCCAACCAACCGACTAGAATGATACCTCCGACGATCAGAACCGCGACAAACGTTCCCTTCAAGTCTTCCTGGCCCGTTTGCAGCTTGCTGGATTTTGATTTCTTGTCTTTCGCCGCTTTGTCTACTTGCGTCTCCATCGCGCTCTTCTCCTTTCCTACGTGCCTCAAGGGCGCGGTGTAGTTTTCACGCCTTCATTCTACCGCTGGAACCCCTTGGAAGTAATTCGGGGAAATCCCCTAAAATGTTCCGGGAAACCCCTGATTTCGACCGTTTTATGACCATTTTCGGTCACAAGTTCGACACAAAAAAAGACGACCCCGTATTGGGATCGTCCTTACTCAAAATCCAGCCAGCCCTTCTTAATCGCATACCGCACCAAATCAGGCCGCGTACGCAGGTGGAGCTTTTCCATAATATGCGCTTTATGCGATTCTACCGTCTTGACGGAAACAGTGAGCTGCTCGGCAATTTCCTTGTTGCTAAAGCCCTTGGCAATCAAGACCAGCACTTCTTTTTCCCGATCAGTCAGGATGTCGTACTTGGCCTGCTCCTCACCGTTCTTGACCATTTGCAGAAATTCCTCGATCAGAGATTTCGTCGCAGATGGATACAAATAGGCCATGCCCTGATTGACCGAACGGATCGCCGTGATCAAATCGAGGTCAGGGGCGCTTTTTAAAATATAGCCGGCAGCACCTGCTTGCAGTACCCGAAACAAGTATTCCTCGTCATCATGCATCGTAAGCACAAGCACCTGAATGTCTGGTGCCGTTTCCTTCAGTCTGGCAGTTGCCGTCAAGCCGTTTTCCCCAGGCGGCATGCTCAAATCCATCAGGACGACGTTGGGCCGGACTTCCCATGCTTTTTCACATGCCTCTTTTCCGTCAGCTGCATAACCGACGACTTCCATGTCCTCCTGGGCGTTGATCAGCATCCCCAGCCCAGAGCGTACAATCGCATGATCATCAGCGATCAAGACGCGAATGGTCATCCTCTACCCCCTCCTTCGGCACCGGAATTCGGACGATCACCGTCGTTCCTTCCTCGGGTGCGGAGCGAATATCAACGGTACCACCAAGCAGCTGGGCACGCTCCTTCATGCCAAACACACCGAGACCTTTGCCGATTTTCAATGTTTTCTCTACTTCAAACCCTACGCCGTCATCCACAATCGTGACGACAATTTCCTTCTCCCTATTCTCGAACATGATTCCCAGATGGCTCGCCTTTGCGTATTTTGCCGTATTGGTCATGGCTTCCTGTACAATCCGGTACAGTGCTGTTTCCATCGCAGCGGAGTATCTGCGTTTTTCCCCCTGAACATGCAGCTCCACCTGGATATGAAACGTCTTTTCCACTCGTTTCATCAACGAACGTAACGCAGGCAGTAAACCGAGATCATCCAGTGCAGACGGACGTAGCTCCAGCGCCATGCGCTTTACTTCCTCCATCGCCTTGGAAGTCATATTCACCAATTCCGTGACATGCTGCATAACCGGCTCGCTCAACTCTCGTTGTCTGACTACGTTTAGTCCCACTAAAATACTATAAAGCGCCTGCCCTACGCCATCATGCAGCTCCCGGGCGATGCGCTTTCGTTCTTCTTCTTGTGCTTGGATCGCAAAATTCGTCAGCTTGTACTGGTAGCGCTCTTTTTCCACTCGCTGTTGCGCAGACATATCACGCATAATCATGACCAGCTTCCCCTGCGATTCCTCCTCTAGTCTCGCAGAGCTGGCAGCGACAGGGTAATCCACACCTGATTTCGTTCGTAGCCTCATCTCGAATGAAGGCATTTGCACGCGCTTAAAAAAGCAATCCGTGCAGCTCGTTTCTTCCATACACGTTGCCATTCCGAGACACAGCTCGCAAATATGTTTATCTCGAATCAGCTCTTCTTCTGTCCAGCCCGTCATCTGCTCCAACGCAGCATTGGCCTTTACGATTCGTCCCTCCTGATCAATTACCAGGATCGCATCACTGACGTTGGCAAAGATGGACTGCATTAGGGAAAGCACTTCACTCGACGTACCCATGCGCTCCTCCTTTTGAGACAATCATTCTAACGTTATTGTAAAGTTTCCATAAAAGAAAGTGTATCAGGGAATTCCCTTATCATCATGCAGATTGACTTTTTATAAAATTAGAATATCATCTAATTAGATTAATGACAAATTCATTGAAAGGAGCTTTTGACATGCCCAGCACTACTCCCTTCCCAGCCCATAGCGCTCGATTGGTTTTTCATCCCGTCACGGAACACGATTTCCCTGAACTGCTAGCGGTGTACAATTCAAACCCCGATTATATGGAGTTTGCCTTTGGACAACGGGTCGTCACTTTGCAGACAGTAGCTGATGACCATCAAGATAATCTGGCGTTTGCGGACTCCTACAGCTTTTCGATAAGAGAAGTACACGGTGCCGAGATCATCGGGATCGCCCAGTTCATTTTGCGTAATCCGCGAGATGGCCACCCTTGGCTCGGCCTCATCATGCTGCACAGCGCTTACCAGAGTCACGGGTACGCTAGAGAATTCCTGGATACGTTAATCGCCTGGTACCGGGAAAACGGCTACACCTCTCTGCATCTGGCCGTTTTGGAGAAGAATAGCCGGGTCGTGCCTTTTTACGAAAAATATGGTTTTGTTCTCTACGAGGAAAGAGAGACGGAAAAACACGGTCGCGTCATCTGTATGAAATACACAATCTAGTCATGAACGCAAAAAACGGGACAGCAAATGCCATCCCGTTCTTTCTCTTACTCTACTACGATTTTCTCAGCAGTACCGATAGGCGGCAGGCTTTTCGTCATCATTGGGCCGTAGAAGGCAACGACTTGCATATCCTCTTTCAGCTCAGCTGGCGAGAGTACTTTGTTGTCTCGCGCATTGATGATCACCGTTTTCTCAGTAATGTTCAAGTTGATTTTTTCTTGGGAGGTTTTGGTAATGCCGCGACCCTCTACGAGCATTTTGTAGTTGCCATCTTTGTCAGCGGCGATGCTCGCTACTTTTCCCGCTGTTCCCAGGACGTCCTGAGTCTCCAGGCTGCCTTTTACCGTGATGCTGAGCACACTCGTTTGTGGCGGCATGCTCATCGCCATGAATTTTTCGGTTGTCGCATCTACGGCCATACCCAGCTTCAAGTCTTCTGGCTTCAGCACTTTACCAGCTTCATCCGTAATTTTGGTGTCTGCTGTCAGGTGCAGGATGATGCCAGACTCATAGATGTTCAGTGTAACCGAGTAGCCTTTATCGGATTTGTTGATGTTCGTAATAGTACCTGTGCGCATAGGAGCGATTTCGTCCTCCACTACTGTCACTGTATCATCGGTTACATTCACGTCTGCTTGCAGGATTTCGTCTACGAATTTAACTGGCACATAGGTACTGCCATTCAGTACGCGAGGCTCTGCTCCCAGCGTTTTGTACATTTTTGCGAAAGGATAGCGATCCTCTCCTTCTTTTGCGTAGCTGGTAATCGCGCCTCTTTGCACTTCTGCTGCTTTTTCCTTGTCGTTCCAGCTTACTTTGAAACCGAGGGCTTCAGCAACAGGACGAAGTGGAACCAGTACGGTTTGTTGACCTTTATCGAAGATCGCATCTTGTGCGATTGCTTGACCGTTTATGTTAACAGACAGTTCTTTTACTGGTTCGGAGGTTGCAGATACCACGCTAGTTCCCAAAACGGCCAGTGCCGCGATTGTCATCATACCTGTACGGATTGTTTTCATATTGTTTATGCCTCCAATGTTCTTGCTTGTTTTTGTGTGTCTCTATTCATTGGACGGCACCATTTCAGAAACGTTTCAAATAAATTTTCATAGATGTGTAAATCGTTTGCGTATAAGCGAAAAACATCACGGCTGGCTTGGGTTCGTGTTGCTTGGGACTTGGTTCGTTCGCGGCATCGGCACATCGGGCTTCCCGGATGGATTATCGTACAAATAGGTTGGCACTTTGCCGACGATCAGCGCCTCGGAGACCGGGATTTCCGTGGTGACTGTTTGCTGTTTGGTTGCAAACGGAATAATGACCCGCAGATCGACTTCCACATAAATGTAGACCGTCACCAGCACCATGTTGATTCCCGCTTGCTTTAGCTTCGTTTCCAGCTTGGTTTTGACCGCGCCAATCGGAACGAACGACACCGGAATATCAGGCCCAAAGTGCTCCAGAAAGACGTTTTTGGTAGCCAAGCCTAGTGGTATGGTTGTCTTGACGTGCTCCTGCTCGAATTCCTTCAAGCGATTTTGAATACGGGCTGTCGTTTCCCCCACAATCCGGGAATACTCTTTGAAATTAAAATTCACCGCTTTGATGCTGCCATTCTCGTCTTTCTCCATAATGACAACTTCGTTGACGTCGACACCCTGCTGGGACATGCGTTTGGTGACTGCATCGGTAATGGCGAGCTTGGCGATCTGCTCTGCCTTGGCCTGGGCGATCAACATCAACGTCGGCTCTACCCTGCGTTCCACGACGATAAACAAAACGATAAATACCACAATAATCAGTAGGAGCCCAGCGAAAATTCTCCTTCTACGTCTTTTCCATCCTCCCCTTCTCAAGCGCACGATGGCTCCCTCTCCCCTTTGGTGGCTCGATTAGTCAGGACGAACCGTACGCATAGCTGGACGTTTTTCTTTGCTTGTGCGCTGTCTGCCACTGGTAAGCACCCCACCGATTCCCGCGACAAACGTAGGAACTCCTGCCGCGACCAAAATTAATGCCCAATCGCGCAGATTCAGATCTGTTGTTTTGAAGATCGGCTGGAGTGTCTCCATGTATACGACACCGATCACGAGCACGATCGACGAAAGCACGGCCCAGACGAGGTACTTATTTTCAAAAACATTGCGGTGAAAAACGCTATATTGACTCCGGCAATCGAAAACGTGAATCAGCTGCGCCATAACCAACGTAACGAAAGCAACAGTCTGGGCATGCACCAAGTCATTCGGATTCTCTTTGAGCGTCAGCCAGAATGCCAAGAGGGTCATCGCCCCGATTAGGAAACCACGGCTAATAATTTTCCAGCCCAACCCTCGGCTGAATATGTTCTCTGCCTTGTTGCGCGGCTTCTGATACATCGTATCTTTCTCCGCCTGATCGACGCCCAGCGCCATGGCCGGTAAGCCATCCGTCACCAGATTGACCCACAAGATCTGGATCGGCACCAAAGGCAAAGGAAGCCCGAGGAGCATCGCAAAAAACATGACGAGAATCTCGCCTACGTTGGACGCGAGCAAATAACGGATGAATTTTCGAATGTTGTCATAGATGTTACGCCCTTCCTCGACGGCGGCGACAATCGTGGCAAAGTTATCGTCGCGCAGCACGAGATCGGCCGCTTCCTTCGTCACATCTGTACCGGTAATCCCCATCGCGATCCCAATGTCTGAGGTCTTGATCGCAGGAGCATCATTGACACCGTCTCCGGTCATAGCAACAACATGTCCTTGGCTTTGCAGGGCACGGACGATCCGCAGCTTGTGCTCAGGAGACACACGGGCATAGACGGTGACGCGCTCCGCATACTCTGCGAGCTGCTCATCTGACATGCCATCCAGCTCCCGCCCCTCCAATACTTCTCCGTAGCCACGCATCAAACCAATCTGCCGGGCGATTGCTTCTGCTGTTACCTTGTGGTCACCTGTAATCATGACCGTCTTGATTCCTGCTTGATGGCACAGATTGATCGCTGGACGCACCTCTTCACGCGGTGGATCGATCATCCCTGCCATTCCGACAAAGACAAGATTGTTTTCCAGGGAGCCGATTGGCTGTCCCGGGCGGTAGCCTTGCAGCGTCTTATACGCGAAGCCCAGGACGCGCAGCGCTTTGCCTGCCATCCGTTCCGTTTGCTCCAGTACTTGGTGACGAAGCGTCGCGGAGAGTGGAATGAGCTCTCCCTTCCACAAAATGTGCGTCGATCTCGCCAACAATGCCTCCGCCGCGCCTTTGGTCAGCAGGGAATATACACCGTCCGTTCCCTTTTCGACGACCGACATCATTTTGCGATCAGAATCAAAAGGGAGCTCCTCCACACGCTGTCCCTGATTCTTCTGGTTGCTACGCTCCGTATTGCCGCCCAATGCCTTTGCGGCAAGTACCTTGAGAGCACCTTCTGTCGGGTCGCCTACGACTTGCCAAAAGCGTGACGTCTTGCCCATCCCGAGTAGATTGCGCGTGCTTTGCTCCTCGCATGTCAAACGGGCGTTGTTGCATCTGTCTGCGATTCGGATCATTTGCGAGAGCGCTCCGTCACGGGCGGGAGATACCATTTTCCCTAGATAGTGAAAGGCTCCCTCTGGTGCATAGCCGCTGCCGCTCACCTCATACGTGGAATCGCTGTGCCACACTTGGGTAACGGTCATTTTATTTTGAGTCAGGGTCCCTGTTTTATCGGAGCAAATGACAGAGGCGCAGCCCAATGTCTCGACTGATGGGAGCTTGCGTACGATCGCATTACGCCGGATCATCCGCTGGACGCCAAGCGCTAGCGCGACAGTCACAATCGCCGGCAAGCCTTCCGGAATCGCTGCCACTGCGAGACTCACCCCGGCGAGGAACATCGTAAACAGCTCATGACCATGCCAGACACCAGCAGCAATGACCACAATCGTTAACAGCAGTGCGACGACCACGAGAATTTTGCCCATTTGCTCCAAGCGCAGCTGCAATGGGGTTTCTGCTTCTTCCGCTGTATTCATCAAGTGCGCGATTTTCCCGATTTCCGTGCTCATCCCTGTCGCTACGACGATGCCGCTCCCTGTTCCTCCGGTCACCATCGTGCCCATGAACGCGAGATTTTTTTGGTCGCCAAGCGGTACAGTAGATGCCTGGGCTGTCTCCAGTCTTTTCACGTTTTTTCCGACGGGGACAGACTCCCCTGTCAACGCCGACTCCTCTACCTCTAGCCGATTGGCTAAAAGCAACCGCAAATCTGCGGGAATACGGTCCCCGGCCTCCAATTGCACCAGATCACCAGGTACCAGCCGCGAAGCCGGTATCATGGAAATGTTCCCGCCCCGGATGACGCGCGCCATCGGGGATGCCAGCTCCTTTAGCGCTTGCAAGGATCGCTCAGCCTTGGCCTCCTGAATAAAACCGAGGATGCCGTTAATGAGGATAATCGCGATGATCGCAATCGCATCCAAGTACTCTCCGAGAAAGTACGAGATCAGTGTTGCGATGAACAGGATGAGCACCATAAAATCCTTGAACTGATCAACAAAGACCGAGTAGAGAGGCTTTCGCTTTTGTTCAGCCAACTGGTTGGCACCTTGTTTAGCCAGTCGCCGCTCCGCCTCCTGCTGAGTCAACCCTTGCGCAGCATCACTATGAAGGGCTTCGGTCACGTCGGCCGCCGCCAGCGTGTACCATTTTCGAATTGGCTGTGTATCCACCTACATCTCCTCCATCCACTTCTCACTCATTTTCATGTGTATGCAGACGAGCTAGAAAATAAAACAACCCGTCCATTTATCTGGACGGGTTGTCATTTTCGTGTAAGCTAGCCTACGATTTTCACCGCATTCTCTTTGATCTGTGAAATCAACTCGATAAATTTCTTTTGTTTTGCCCCATCAAAAAGCTTGATAAAGCTCGATGGCTTATCAAAAGGTGGCTTCATAAGTTCAGACACATTTTCAATATAGCCATTCGAAACGACATAATCGACAACTTTTTTTACAAAAACGATTTGCGCTTGGCTCAGCGATTGATCATTAATAAACGCAGAGAACACCTCAAGTGCTGCATCGTACTCCAGCTTCGCTATTTTGCGCACCAGTAACCCAAAAGGTGTGTCTTGAAATTCTCGCTCATAATCATCAACGGTACCAAGCTCGCCTGTAAAAATACTCTCCAAGCTATCATAATCAGAAGCCGTCAACGGAATATTATTGCGAAGCTTATGAATAGCCAGATGATCACGGTTGTTATCAATATAGCGATTAACTTTCAACTTATAATCTTCAAAATCATACGCCTGATACAAGACCTCCCCCTCTTTGACGGTAAGAATCTCATCCGCAAGGTTGGTGTAGACCGGGCTTTTTCCACCTTCATCGATGATCAATTTCATTAAACTCCGAAGTTCCAATCGTACGTTCTCGAAGGAATGAATATCTGGACTCTGCCAAAACTCATCGGTTCCAATCGTATGAATAAGCGCTAGCTTCGCTTTAATCTGAGGAATCGTAGCCCGCTTTAAAAGTTCAAAAGATACTTCCATAAGCTGCTTCTTCCCTTTTTTGTATTGGGGCATTCCCTCAATCTTGGCGATCATGATTCCATACATAAAATTATCAAAGCGCTTGGCATATTCATCACTATCATCCATATAAACAATCGGAGCCACATAGGTACTCAGGTTGTGCTTATCTGTATCTGACAGACAGATAAAGGCTTCTTTACTTTTATACTTTTCAATATATTGCAGTTGCATTTTCACCGATATGAGTTCTGTATTCAAGGCATTGATCTGGTGGTGTACCGTATCGATCATACCTGTTCGAATCACCTGATAGGAATCATCCACAAAAGTAGCATGCTGCATCTGATGGATCAAGCGCACTCGTTTTGAAAAAATAGCTTCTGACAAACTTTGCGTTTCGTTTCCCATCAACCCTTCCTGATTGGCACGGAAGAATTCGAAGTTTCCTAAGTAGTCAAAGATGACGAAGTGTGTTTTATCCTGCTCTTCTCCAAACAGATTTTTGCGTAGTCTCGTACCACGCCCGATCATTTGCCAGAACTTTGCTTTCGAACGAATACGCTTGAAAAATACGAGATTCACAATTTCCGGTACATCAATACCCGTATCCAGCATATCCACCGACACAGCAATATGAGGTTCTTTCTCGGGAACTTTAAAGTCTTCAATAATCGATTGTGCATACTTATCTTCAGAAATGATCAGTTGGGCAAAAGTCCCACGATACCGAGGGTACAGCTCGTTAAAACGCTTCTCTATGTATTTTGCATGCTTCTTATTTTGAGCAAAAATGATCGTTTTCCCCAGCCTATCACCACCAGCGACTCTGATCCCCTTGGTCATCAAATCCTCTAGTACCATATCCACTGTCGCTTGATTGAAAATGTACTCGTTAACGGCAGGAGAGGGGATAAATTCAGGCATCACGCCGTCTTCGTCACTAAAGTCTTCTTCATAGCGAGCTTTGTCTTCTGCCGATAAGTCCTCGTAAGCAATTCCTTGATCTAAAAACTTCGTGGTAATTTCGATGTTATGGTACGGGACTAACACACGGTCTATTTCTACAGCCGTTTCATAATCATACGCATACGTCGGCACGCCACTTGCCATCTTAAAGAAGTCATACGTATTCCTATCGACCTCGGTCTTGGGTGTCGCTGTTAGACCGACGAGAATTCCATCAAAATATTCAAAGATCGCGCGGTATTTCTTGAAAATACTCCTATGCGCTTCGTCGATCACGATTAAGTCAAAATGCGCTGGCGTAAACAATCGCTTTCCGTCCTCATTTTTCACTGAATCAATGGCATTGAGCATCGTAGGATACGTAGAAAATACGATTCGCGCTGTTTTATCATCCTTGTTAGACAAGAGATTACACAGAGACATGTCCGGCAAATATTTTTTAAAGTCTTCTTTTGCTTGTTTGACCAATGCTTTTCTGTCTGCCAAAAACAACATATTCGTCACATGTCCACCTCTGGAGAGGACGTCGGTTAAGCTCGAAGCGGTTCTCGTCTTACCCGTACCCGTCGCCATGACGAGCAAATTTCTACGATGACCCGTCTCGATCGATTCGCTTACGGCTCGAATCGCTTCCTTCTGGTAGTAGCGATCTGTGATCTTATCATCAATCTGCACATCGGAAAGTGTTTTGCGTTCGCTGCGGCGGTTCATCAGTTTTTGCAGGTCACCCTTGGAGAATATACCGCTGACCTGCCGCTGTGGAGAAGTGACATCATCCCATAGATGCGTCTCAAAGCCATTGGTGGTGAACATCATCGGACGTCTGCCTGTCATCTGTTCCAGGCAGTTCGCGTACAACACCGCCTGTGTTGTCCCAGCCTTTGGGTCTATGGAGGTTCGCTTCGCTTCGATGATCGCCAGAGGAAGCCCGTCTTTTCCGTACAGGACATAATCGGCGTACCCTTTTCCGTCAGGCATACCGTATAGCTCTACTTCTTCTCTGACATCGTCTCCAAATACCCACCCAAGGAGTTTTAGGTCTACATCTATATATTTTTTGCGCGTCTCATATTCCGAAAGTTCATCTGGTGTGAACTGACGCTCTTCTTTATGTTTCACCTTATCAGCAGTCAGGCGGTCGCTCATGGCGGAAATCTGCGCTCGGAGGGCCTCAATCTCTGAGTCCTTTTGCTCAATCAGACTGTCTTTCTCCTTGATTTTCGCTTCGTCCAGAACGACCTTTTCGGCAGGGATTTTTGCTTCATTAAAGTGCCGCTCGTCGTAGCTGGAGCCGTAGCAATAATCGATCCACTGTACGAATTCAAAAAGACCAGCCAGGGAGAGAATCGCATCACTCCGGCTTACTGTCCTATCTGTATGTACCGCCAAATTTCCCAGCCTGATAATATAGGGCAGTTTACCCCATGTCTGGTTTTCCATCGCAAATCGGAAAGAAGGCTCGTGAATTAATGACTGCAAATTATCCTTGTAGGGCATCGTGATCGTATTGTCTGCGGAGTACACCCATTTTACTGCCAGTTCCAACGCTTTACGGCTGCCTACTGCCGCCATAGCTGGGG
>NZ_AKIX01000082.1:0-78490 GCF_000282075.1 Brevibacillus sp. BC25 | reverse complement strand
CGGCTACCACTTTTGCGTTTCCCCGCAAATCCCTTCGGAGCGGACAGTCTTAGCCCTCGGCAGGACGGAGCCTGGAGCCTAGACTGGAAATATTCTTCTCCTCACCGCAGCCACATACTTAGAAACTCCATAAAAAAACCGCTAATCTCATCTTTCTTAGATTAGCGGTTCTATGTATCGTGTTATGGCAGGCGCAATGTCTCCCCTGGCTTCAATGCCTTGCCTCTGATGTCTTTCTCAGCCAGCTCGGCTACGAATGCTTCCCCATCCTGTTTGATCGGCGGGAATGTATCGTAATGAATGGGCACAACAAAATCGGCTTGTACCCACTCGGCAGCCACGAGTGCATCCTCAGGTCCCATTGTGAACACATCTCCAATCGGCAGGAACGCCAAATCGATGTTATGACGCTCTCCGATCATCTTCATGTCACCGAACAGTCCTGTATCCCCTGCGTGATAGAGCGTTTTTCCACCCAGCTCGATCACAAAGCCCCCTGGCATTCCCATGTACACGATTTGTTTCTCATCATCCAGCACGACACCGGAGCTGTGGAACGCCTGTGTCATTTTCACTTTTCCAAATGGTAGTTTGACAGAGCCTCCCAGATTCATCGAGATGGTCTTGACTCCCTGCCAGCTCAAATAGGTAGCAAGCTCATGGGTTGCAACGATTGTCGCATCGTTTTTCTTGGCCAACTCTACCGCATCCAGAATATGATCTTGGTGTCCATGTGTCAGAAGGATGTATTGCACAGAGATGTCTTCCAGCTTGGTTGCTGCCACTGGGCTTCCTGAAATAAATGGATCAATCATGATCGAATGCCCTTCACTTGTTACCTGCACGGAAGAATGTCCGTGAAACCGAATATCCAACATAGTGGTACCCCCTCTATTAGCAGCGTTTTTTCAGTCCCTTTTATGTTACCATGCCGCAGGGTGTAAAGAATAGGAAAGGCCGTCGATCACTCGACAGCCTGAGAAACAAATCCTAATTTTCTACAATCAGTACCTAGCAATCGTCGCCGTCATGCTCTGTAACGGCAATAATTTTCGAATCACGAATAATGGTGCGACGATTACCATTGCGCTCTTCCAAAATAATGGTGGTCGATTTTACTTGTACCAGACGACCGAAAAAAGTACCTTCTACAGTGGCAACCCTAACATTTCTGCCTTCGAATTTTTTTACCTGATCTTTGAATGCCATGGTTAATCCCTCCTTCTCATGCATCCTATGAACATTTGGCATAGCCCTACTGAGCAAAAGCGGAGTCAAAGAGAAAATGTACTTGTACCCGTCCGTCATTTGTCCCCATTTTCAAAAACTTTGTCGTCTGGTGACAAATTGACGCCAAAACAGCCCTCCGTTTACGAACACTGTGAGATTTTGTCGTACGATTCCACAAGGAAAACCATTTTCACATACAGAAACGGTATAGCAAGAGATGAGCGGACTTTTGAAGAGGAGGGATTTCCATGGGAGAGGTTATCGAATTATTGGCACGGGAAAGAACATACAGTGGCAAAGATGTTGCGGGTCTGTTAGGTATTGGGGCGAGCACCTTGCGCAAGTGGAGCATGCTCTTAGAACAGCACGGCTACTGGTTTTTACGGGATAGTCAGAATCGTCGGGAGTACAGGCAGGTAGATATTACGTGTCTTCAGCGGTTCTATAGCTTAACCAAGGATCAACTCATTCCGCAAGATGAAGCTGCCCGAATGGTTGCTACGCAAAGCTCACCTGAACCTGCCCGAAAGGAAACGGCCGTTGCGGTTGCATTCCCCCCTGTTTCCTCACATCCGGCTTTGAACCATACTGCTGCCCTTGAAGAGCTGGATGAAAAGCTGTATGCCTTGGCTTCCCATGTCCAGCAACAAGACGCCGCGTACTTAGCGCTGTTAGCGCGTGTAGAAAAGCAGGAAACCTATATTACCAACAACCTGAAGGAACGTGATCGCCGCTTGACCAAGGCAATGAATGACATTATGGATGCCAAAATCGAGTTGGCAAAGATCAAGGACGCGAGTAGAAAAACTTCCTTTTGGCAAAAGCTGATTCGTCTGTACTAGTTATGTTGTCACTTGCTAGAATGAAAAAAGTTATCCCCTATTACACCATGGTGGAATAAGGAATAACTTTTTTAGTGTTTAAAAATTTTCGAATCAGTTAAAAACAGCCAGGGTCTTTTTACTTGTTGTCTTGAAACAACCCTTCTGGAATTTTAGCATCCCAATTTACAGGAAATTCCAACCGAAGCGCATGGGCTACTACGGCGGCAGTGTCCATGTTTCCTACCTCTGATAGCTCTGTACCAGGCGTGATGGAGCCACCTTTTGCCGCCCAGAAAATCGTCTGTTCTCCCGGTGAAGAACCCCCATGCCCTGTTCCTTTCCCACCGTGGTCAGTCGTAACGATAATCAGGCTATCCTCCATCAAGCCTTCCTCTTCAATTGCCTCGAGAATATTACCTACATACTCATCTGCTTTTTGGAGCTTCTTATAAAATGCCGGTGTGAAATAGCCATGATTGTGACCAGCCCCGTCCACTTCATCTAAATGAACGAAAATGTTACGAGTATTTTCACCCTCTTTTTTGATATAATTGACTACTTTTTTCGCAGTCTCTTCATCCGACCCGCTGTTTTGCTTGTAAGAACCTGCTGAATCTTCAATGATACCGATATTGATCGGGCTCCATGTAGCGAAGGAAGCTTGCTGGAGCTTAGGACGCTCTTGTTTCAACAGCTTCAAATAGGAAGGATACGCGTTTTTCTCCGGATAAGGAGTAGCCGCTACGATATCGTTTGTCAATTGATGCTTGTCAGGAGTGACGCCGTGCAGGATAGATCCCCAGTTTTGCGCACTGATCGTGGGCAGCTCTGCTTTGGCTTCAAATGTTCCTGCACCTTCTTCGATCAGTTTCAAGATATTCGTCGCTTTTGCTTCCGGATCTTTGACTGCATTCCCTGCACCATCGATGCCGATAACCACGACACGTCTGTAAAGGAAATCGTTCTCATAAGGAGACAGCTTTTCTTTCATCATCTCCACATCGGCTTTGTCCACTTTATTGTCATTGTTAATATCCGCGTGTTGCGCTTTTTCCCAACGCCAGTCACCAGCGCGGCTTCGCTGGTTTTTCAAGATGACGTTCAAATCTTCCTCGGTTAGGAGGCCGTCTCCCGATACGTCAATCGAATTCGTAACGGTTACTTCAGCTTTCGCCGTTTTGCCTCCATCGACAGTTTTCACTGTGATTTTTGCTTTGCCCGGCTTGCCTGCTATAACAGTTGGGCGTCCATTTACCATTTCGACCTTCGCGACCTCTTTGTTGTTGGAACTCCATCTGACATCCTGAACGGATGCTTCTTTCGGGGAGATCACAATTGTAACTGGCATCGTGGCTCCAGCTTTCAATTCGAGCTCCTTCTGATCCAATGAAACGCTCTTCACTCGAATTTTCGGAGCACTTGCGTAACTATCAGCTACTTCTTTATCTGTAACGGTGCGACTCAGAATCTGCAACTGGTCCAACTGCACGTCATAGCGGCTTCCAAAATGGTTTCCAGCGCCATCTACTCCAATCTTGGTAGTGAAGCTAGTGTCGATTGTTCCCTTGGATTGGCTGATATCGATTGTTTTTGCTACTTTACCGTCGACGTAGATCGTTGCCAGTTCATCCCGATCATGAGAAACGACGACATAGTGCCATGCATTATCCGCAATGTTTGGAATCGTTGCATCGAGACGGGGGCTATCGGATGTGCGCCAATTCCACTTTAACGTAGAACCTTGCAATCCGATAAACCACCCCACGTTACCACCACTTGACCAGTTTTTATTGGAGATAATGCCAGGATCAGCATCAACGCCAGGAGATTTCACCCAGAAGGCAATGGTGAAATCTTGTGTTTCCCCAAACTTCATCTCGTCATTTTCACCTAAATCTATCCAGGTTGCATTGTCTTTTGAAGTTGACTGGAAATGAATGGATTTCCCCAATCCTACACGTCCTTCCACGAACGTTGGTGTTCCGGACACTTGCACAGGATGGTGAGATTCTGAGCTATCCTCTATGCTATTCTCAAACAGGAAACGATAGAGTTGCTTTTCAGATGAGAGTTCTTTCGCCGCCTCTGCCGCCGCATAAACTGACGAATTCAGAAATGGAGCTTGTACGATGACTCCACCGGTAACGAGAGTTGTAGCTGTTAAAAGGGCAGCAAGTCCTTTTTGGTTCAGAATTTTTTTCATGGTGTCTCTCCTCCTCGGATCTCAATTCATTTTCTTTTCATCGCCTTGATTTGCTTCATCACTTGTTTACGTAATGATCAAGCCTCCCTGTTCTGCCCCGATCCCTAACACTTAGAAAGAATTCAGGTCTGTTTGCATTCATTTTATAGCTACAGTGTTGAGGGTTTATTAAAATCAAAAGAAAAAACAATGAATTACAAATTAAATACACAGTTTTACAACCACAAACACAACCAAACACACATTACGTACCACAACCTGAGTCCCAGATTAGTGGGCTCTTTTGGGAGATAAACGCAAAAAAGCAGCTTGCCACATTGACAAGCTGCCTTACTTTTGGATTATGAATGGAGAATGATCGCTACCATTTTCATTTTGCCTATTCCATCACGATTTTTCTCGCCGCGTTGACGAACATTTTTACGCCGACTTCGAGCGCATCCTCGTCGATCGTAAAGCGTGGATGGTGGTGCGGATATGTGATGCCTTTTTCTTTGTTTCCGGCAGCGACGTAGAAGAAGCAGCCTGGCGCTTTTTGCTGGAAGGCGGAGAAATCCTCGCCACCCATGGTTGGACGCATATGCTCTACCCATTCTGCTCCCAATGATTCTTCGACGACCTCTTCCATCAATTTCGTCACTTCGGCATCGTTGATAACCGGGCGATAGCCAAATTCGTACTTGAACTTGTACCCCGCGCCATGTGCTTCTGTAATGCCTTTGATCACGCGTTCCATGAGTCCTGGAACGGACTCGCGCAGATTTTTGTCAAAGCTGCGGACTGTCCCGCAAATCTCTACAGCACCCGGAATGACGTTATGTGTCGTTCCCCCCACAAATTGTGTGACAGAGAGAACCAGATTATCGAGCGGATCCGCATTGCGGGATACGACGTGCTGGAGATTGGTCACCACTTGTGCCGCAATCGCGATGCTGTCGATCGTTTCATGCGGGAGCGCCGCATGTCCGCCTTTTCCAAGAACGGTGATCCAGAATGTATCTGGAGCTGCCATCATTGGACCTGGGCAGATACCCACTGTCCCAAATTCCATCGTCGACCACAGATGCGTACCAATCACCATATCTACGCCGTCCATGACACCTGCCTGAACCATTTCCTCCGCTCCGCCTGGGTATACTTCCTCCGCGTGCTGAAAGAAGAAACGAACCTCTCCCTTGATCTGATCCTTCATCCCGGACAGCAGCTTTGCCGTTCCGAGCAGCATGGAAGTATGTCCGTCGTGTCCGCACGCATGCATGACGCCAGGATTTTTCGATACGAATTCAAACGTATTCTCTTCCGTAATCGGCAATGCGTCCATGTCAGCGCGCATGGCGAGCACTTTCCCAGGCTGGGAACCGATCAATCTGGCCATCACACTGTTTTTCGTCGGTCTGGACACTTCCAGATTTCCAAAGGTAAGCAGTGTCTCGTATACAAACTGAGCTGTTTTTTCTTCATGGAAGGATAATTCAGGGTTCTCGTGCAAATACCGTCTCCACGCGATTACCTGATCCTTGATGTCTTCGACCGCCTTATTAAGCGTTACCACTGCCGTTGCTGTCATGCCGCTCTCCTCCTGATTTACGTGGCTCCCCCACTTACTATCTCTTAGTCCTATTTTGCTAAGGATAAAACGGTGCGGTAGAGTACTTGCGCTCCGTTCGCACAATCCTCTTTTGTCGTGAACTCAGCCGGGTTGTGGCTAATGCCATCCTTGGATCGAGCGAAAATCATACCAACCGGGCACAGCTCAACTAGCTGCATGCAATCATGCCCTGCCCCACTCGGCAGTCTAAATGCTTCCAAGCCTTCTGCCTCACACGCTTCGGCTACAGCATTCTGGATATCGTCCGAGCATACAGCAGGAGCTATGCGTTGCAGCAGCTCTACTTTCAACGTCACATTGCGCTCAGCACAGATCGCTTTTGCCCGTTCGTAAATGCGCTGTTCCACTTCATCGCGGATTGCTTCGTCCACGTCGCGCAAGTCAAGCGAAAACTCCACTCGTCCAGGAATGACATTCACTCCGCCTGGGAAAGCTTGCAGCCGTCCAACCGTCCCTACGCTGGTTCCTGTCCGTCCGGCTTCTTCCTCGATGGCAAGCATCACTTGAGCGGCGGCTGCCATCGGATCACGGCGCAAATTCATCGGCGTTGCCCCGGCATGACCGGCTTCTCCCTCTAGCACGAAATTCAACCAGAGCGGGCCCGCCACTCCTGTCACGATCCCGACAGATAGCCCACGGCTCTCCAGTACCTTGCCTTGCTCGATATGTAGCTCCACATACGCTTTCACACTTCCGGGAGTTCTCGCGGCGAGACTGGTGCGGTCCGGATCAAGCCCCGTTTGCCGCATTGCTTCAGCAATCGTGACCCCATTCTTGTCTGCTTGTTCCAGCTCGTCACGCTTGATCAGACCCGCGATACCGCGACTGCCGATCATCCCGTAACCAAAACGCGTTCCTTCTTCATCCGTGAACGCGATGACTTCGATCGGATGCTCTGTTTCGATCCCCTGTTCCTGCATCGTCTGTAAAACTTCTACGCCAGCCAGTACGCCAAGTGGACCGTCATAATCGCCGCCATTTGGTACGGAGTCGATATGCGAGCCAACCAAAACGACAGGAGCGGCCGGATTTTTCCCTTCTTTTCGCCCAATCAAGTTCCCAACCTCATCTTCGCGAACGGTGAGACCTGCTTCCTTCATAAAGCCTGTGACGAGATCTTTTGCCGCCCGTTCCTCAGGCGTAAAAGACAACCGCGTGATGCCGCCCGCCTCTTGCTTCCCAATGTTGCCAAGCTGTCCCAATCGATCCCACAATCGATCCGAATTGATCATGACGCGCCACTCCTCCTTCTATGTAGAGCCAATAACGGTTGATTAACGGTTATGTCCTTAATTGTATAATAGTCTGTCTATTTTGAAAAGGCGACAGCCATGGACTCCAAGATAAAGTCCTAGACTGCCGCCGCCATTCATTCCGCATGGCAAATCCATCCCCCAAAAAGTCCCGTAGAATGAAACCTGCCAATATTCGTAAAGCCAGCTTCTCTCAATAGCTGTTCGATTTTAGATTCAGATATAAAAGAAGCTTTTGTTAGGATGGTATTACCCATCTCTTCTACTTTCGCTGATTCATATCCCACATCCAAAAAAAAGCTTTTCCATATGTTTAATCTGTTTCGAAGTTCGGCATCATAGAGGTCTCCGTACGCACTCACGAGTACGAAGGGAGCCCCCGGTTTCAAATGCTTCTTAATGGCCCTGAGCAGCTTCAGCTTCTCTTGTTCATCATGAATGAAGTGCAGAACCAAGATACAACTCGCCGCATCGTACTTCGAGTCTGAATGACGAACATCGTCAATCGTTCCCTGAATGAGTTGGACGCGGCTTTCCAAACCCAGTTGAACGGCTTTATTTTTCGCCATTGCAAGCATCTCGGCAGAAGGATCGACTCCGGTGAACGTCCATTTCGAGTTGTACGGTCCCCATGCAGAAAGTTCATTTCCCCCGCCCGCACCAACGACGAGCAATGATGCCGCTTTTTCATCCAATTGAGCTCGAAAATAGGATTGGACCATCGTGAATATAAGATCATAGGTGGGAATCGAGATTCGCGTGTTAGCATCGTACGCAAGAACCATTTTGGAGTTGAATGTAATTTCTTCTTTCATAAGTAACCTCCATTGTTTCATTACGAGATACACGAAAAGCATTTCATTACGGGATCTTTATAGATATATAATATCTGTAATTTTCGAAAGAATTAGCGCTGTTCTAGACAATTACAAGGACTCCGTTAGCGCCTGAAGCCGACTTGTTCAGCCCTACTTTTACTAGTTTCATAAAGATTCTCGAAAGTGTCTGGGGATACGCCCATATCAGAGACTTTAGATATCCATAATAACCATCTCGGTACAACCTGTCAAGAAGCACCACAGACTCCAACATTCTTCTTCATTTTCCTTATGGAGATTTTCCTCCAATGCTTCCGCGGCAGTTTGCCTAATATATTCAGTAGGCGAATGTAAGTACGTCTCAATCACCCAATCTGAGATGTAGATCTTCCCTTCTATTTAGGAATAATCTTTCCAGATAGGTAACGTCGATCATGTTAACCTCCTATCAACCTTACTTAATTCCATTTCCAAATGCCGGATCGTCTCTACTCGGTCCTGTTCCTCTTGCTCATCAAACAAGAGCTGCTCTAGTAGTTCACATATATCTTCCAACCTACGTCGGATTTGATAGAATTCCAGCGCTTGTCGATTAACCACATAATTTGTATGTGTCTTCAAATAAGTAGCCATAAACTCCTCAAAAAAAGACTGATCTACCAAAAACATCAGATCGGCTTCAACCGGAGCCAGCTTCAATCCTTCCCAGTCTATGAGAATGAGCTGCTGACCAGATTGCATCAGGTTCCAGTTGTGAATGTCCGTATGGCAAAGCTTCATTTTTACCTCACTGCCTCGCAATTCCTCGGCAATCATCTCCAAATCATTCATGCGAGTAGCCAGTATGCTGGCAAAAAGTTTGATGATTTCACTCACATCATCCGGCAGGCTGTGGATATTTTCGTTCAGCATTTCTCTAAACTGCTCGGCAAATGGGATACGGAAGTCTTCCTTGATTGCAGCCGTACTGACCGGGATTTCTTCCCCGTATAAATGCAACTCCGCTATGATTTCTGCTAGCTGGCCAACTTGCATCGAGTTTAACACTTGGCTCCCAATGGTTTTCCCCTCAATATATGCAAACAGTTGATAGATGCCCATGTCGTCTTCATGTTTATATGCTGCGTTTCTAGTCAGTAGCGGAACTGGAAGTTTGCCTTGTAGTCTAGTCTGACGTGATAGCCACTGGATAATGGGAACATACTTATCGATCAGTGCTGTCCACTTGGGCGTAGATGCTCTGCTTTTTTCATAGACCTTCAAGAAATAGGACTGCTGGTCGCTGTTGACTTTATAAGCAAGCGCCGACCATCCTCCTTGTTGAGGGAAAACATCGCTAGCGTCTATATCATAGTGGTGTCTCAATATGGTTTTGAAATGATCCATGAGGTACTCCTTTCTAACTTCATATACACACGGTTAACCACCAACATACAAAAAATTGCCTTGCCCCACAATAGGAGCAAAGCAATTTTTCAAATAGTACGACAAGTATTTCGTGTCACAAAATACTTTATTTGATTATTGCACTCCAATTGCATCATACGCATCTCTTACAGATTCTACTTGTTGGGAATTAGCACCGAAAAGAACTGTTGCGGATTGAATAGCTGCTTGTCGCATAGCGGAGAAATTAGAGTTTGGATTGAGGTAGTTTGTTAGGGCGTAGTAGTAGATTTTTGCTGTGTCATTGCGACCAATGCCTGTGACCGTTACACCGTGGTGTGAACCACCCTCTGCGAGGAGATATGCCGCTTTGTTGTTGATACCGCTGTTAATGTGCACGCCTCCGTTGTCATTTGGACCCGTGTAGCGATCGCTATAGTGGTCAGGATCGCCAGCCACTGTCGGATCTTCGAGAGAGCGCAGTGCGTCTCCAGGCGTTCCTGGTGTGTATACATCTTCACCCATCAGCCAATCATCGTCGTCAATCATTGCCCCGAAGATGTCAGAGATGGATTCATTTAAAGCACCAGACTCATTTTGATAGATCAGATTGGCTGTTTTTTCTGTAACGGCATGTGTTAATTCATGTGCGACGACATCCAAGCCAGCAGACAATGGGCGGAATACGCTGCCATCTCCATCCCCGTATACCATTTGCACGCCGTTCCAGAATGCGTTGTTGTAGTTGCTACCGTAATGGACAGTAGAAATCATTTTCGCACCATTGTTGTCATAGCTGTTGCGGTTATGTGCGTTTTTGTAGTAATCGTAGGTTTTCTGTGCATAGGCATGGGCGTCTACAAGTGCACCATCTGTCCATTTGTTATCAGTATCAGAGCCAAGAGTGCCTGGGAGGGTATATCTGTTCCGTGCATTGTACGTCTCAATTCCCTTACCGCGCGTCGTATCTTTCGCCGTGTAGTTTGTATTGCTTACTTTCGTTACTTCGAAGGACTTAGAGTCACCAAGTACCCCTGTACCAGTCCCTGTAATCTCATGGAGCATATTGTATTTGTTGATCACGTCACCAGAATTTGCATCGATGAAATACTTCCAACGCCCTGGCTGCGGATCGAGGAAATTCAGCTCCACTTCGTAAGCCAAATACGATTCATCTTCGTGGATGTAGATATAGAGGTTCCCTTTTGGCTTCACCTCGAACTTCTCCACTTCTTTGTCAATCTCATCTTCCAAATCCTTGATGGCCTCTTTGACTGCCTTATCTGCCTTCAGTTTTGGTTTTTTCGTCAGCTTATCATTGTTTGACAGGTCAGGCGCGTAGTTTCCGAGGAATGCCGTTACATTTCCATCCTCGTTTACGTGAATCGTCTGCTGATACCCATAGACCGGGATGCCCTCGTACATTTCTTGTACGCGGTAGTGAGTCATGTCTGTCTCTTTGTCTGTCACTTCATCTAGCACTTTAAAGTGATCTTTCACATCTCCATCAATGCGGAAGGAGTCTTGGTGCTGCTCCAGGAATCCCCAAACTTTGTCTTCGCCATCCAGATCTTCTGCCTCGAACTCTTCTCCGATAAATTCGGGGGTATCCCACTCAGCGCTATAGACGATGCTTTCGGATTCTGCCTGCGCAGCAAGCGGCAGGAAGGTAGAAGTACCTAATGCGAAGCTGAGTGTTACTGCAAAAACCGATTTTTTCATACTTGTTAACTCCTCCTTGGAAAATATTGTTTTTTATGTAAGTTCATAGTTGTTTACATCTCTTATTATTTGTCATAAATGTGAATTTGAGAACAATTTTTTAACGACAAAAAAATCATTTCCCGAAAGAAATGATTAATTGGTAAATTTATTACAATTGCGATTGCCATACGATCCGATACACCTTTCGCGGTCTGCCCCGCGGGTGTGGGTTTTCTTCTCTGATCACCTGCGCTAGTCCCTTTGACTCCAGTTCAATCAGGATTCGTCTGGCGCTTCGTGGCAGAATTTGTAGATATGAAGCTAATTCTGTCGCATGAATTTCCTGAGAGCCTCGCTTTTTGAGTACGGAGTAAAGCTTGGCGAGCGTCATGACACTTAAAGAGGTAAGCTGGCTGAGCTCTTGCAGCTTTTCTGAGTCGTACCGATAGGTGATCTGTTCATCACGACCAAGCGGTCCTACGACGCTTTTGTCATCAAAGAAGACCATCCAGTTGCCTGTCCCGCGCTCTTTGGCGTGCAGCAAAGCCGCGCCACCGTGGATTTCTGCTTCATAAGCGGTCTTGCCGATCCCAATTCCGCACGTCACCAGATCAGAGCGAATGCCAAACAGCTCTTCCAAATCCGGCATGGTCGTATAGTCACTGGTCACTTCTTGCAGGTTCCCCCGCGTTGTAAAAATGACGTAGCGTCCGGGACCTGCTGTCTTCAGTGAGCCTTGCAAATGCTTCGCGTAGCGCAATAGCTTTTCCATCGTCTTGATCTCGGCATTTTGCCATTCATCCGTGGAAAAGTTGCCACCGGCAAGCTCGCGAAATGGATCGATCTCCATCATCTGCACGGCAATTTGGGTATCTTTGAAGTGAAGCATTTCGTGCGTACGCAAAAGCATGTGAATTACCGAAATCACGCCTGCACGTGTCGGTACGACCCGATGTACAGGGACACCTCTCCGTGCCAGCTCTACATCTGCTGTCCGCAAGCAGGTGACAGCCACCTTTGTCTTGCCTGCCCTCCAAAGCTGTTCGTGGTAATCGGCCAGTTCATCGGCTGAGATCGCTCCCTCGTAATGCTTGAGCCATTTGTAGCCACCAGCGATGCCCGCTTCGTCCATAAAATGCTCCAGTTCTTCTGGTGAAAATGTATCAAAGCTCACTTCATCCACCCGGATTCCCAATTGATGGGACAGATGAAGCAAGGTTCTGTACAAGCTCGCACCGAGATGAGGCACATAAGCCATCGGCACTTGGACCTTGCCTGACTCGCTCACCATGGCATAAGGGACCTGTCCAGAGAAAAGCCACATATCCACCTCATCCACATGCGGCAAGATCAGTTCGAGGATTTCTTCTTCTTTCCAATAAACAATCGGCAAGTATTCAATTTCGGGAAACTCTCGCATGACTGATTCGATGATGGCAAGTGAATCATCCGCGCCTATTACGCCTAGTCGCAGCTTCAACAAAATTCCCTCTTTCACACCAATCTCTTCCTACTCGTGGACTGCTTCTGTGATCCATAAACGACTTTTTGAACACCCTTTACTAGGATATCATACTCCTTTTCTTTTTCTCATCGGGGGATCACTTTACCTGCTACCTCCCCAACCCGGTGTGCCACGTACAAAACAGGTATGATCAACAAGCTGAACGGCAACGTGCTCCATAGCAACGACCACGTCACAAGCCCAGCCTCTAGCAATCGATCATACGTGTACAAACTATACGGTAAAACCAATGCCACAGCCGTCACGACACCAGGTGTATACATGCGAAGGACAACTGCATGACCAACATGCATGAACACATGGAGAAACATCACGTGCAAACAAACCAGAAAAAACGGGAGGTACGTTCCAGCCGAAAGTGTCGTGACCGTCAGGATGACCGCTGCCGATAAAACCGCGAAAACACAAGAGACTGCGACCGCAAATTGCGCCGTGTTCATCGAAAGTGAAGGCTCTATTATCTTCATAAGCCGTTCTGGCACAGTCTGTCTAATGATGTCTTTTTTTGCTCGCACCCAACCTTCTACCATCACGATCTCCTCGAAATCATGAAACATGAAAACGACCAAAAACAGCCAAATCAGATGGGACAGCTCCAGCATACAAGCACCCTCTTCCTATTCGTTTGCCTGCAAAATTCCATATGCCAAAAAAGATACCGCGTCGTCTGCAAGCTGCTCCGCTGTTTTCTCACCCGTCAGCAAATACCGCGTCGTCATACGGTCTACGACTGCGATCATTGCCTCTGCCGTCACATCCACAGACAACTCAACACGGACGTGCCCGGCAGTCTGATTTTGTCGCAAGTTGACAGCAACAATTGAAGCCAGCTTACGAAGCAGTTCTTCGCCCTCTTCTGCCTGATATAGCACGATCCGGGTCAAGTCAGGCTGCTCCTGAAAAAATCGGAACAAAACGAGCAGATTCTCCCGTACCTGATGGAAAACATCTGCGTTCGTCAAGGCCGTTACCTTTTGACCGCTATCCGCCAATTCCCATAGCTTGGTGACGAATGTGTCCGTCAACTGCTGGTACAAGCCTTCCTTGCTGTCGAAATACTGGTAAAACGACGCCTGTGTCAGGCCTGCTGCTTTCACGATGTCACTCACCCGTGTACGATGAAAGCCTTTTGCTGCGAACTCAGAAGCTGCCGCCGCAAGCAACCGACTGCGACTCAACTCCCCTTTCGACAATTTGTCATTGGTCATTTTCTCACCCCAAAAGTAACTCATCAGTTATATAACTATTGAGTTATTTTTACAACTTTTGGATTTTCTTGTCAAGACCTACTTGCTTTTTTATTCCACTCTATGTAAAATGTTTGCTCAAAGGGTATCATTTGATGGCAATGAGGAAGAAGAGTAGTCATTTTTCGAGACTTCAGAGAGCTGATGGTTGGTGCGAATCAGTGTTAAGGAAATGATGAATGGGCTTCCGAGCTCCAAACCGAACCCGCTCTCATGGCGGCAGTAGGCTTTGGCGTTACGTCCGTACGTTACAATGGACACCGTATCAAGCTGTTTTACACAGAACGGTACGGATCAAAGAGATTTTGCGTATGGATGATTCCTTGCGTGAAATAACAAGGGTGGCACCACGGTTCATTCGTCCCTGTCCAGGGCGGATGGACCTTTTTGTATTTAATTCGGACATTCATATTTCACGATTGAAAGGAGCAGCTTTCCCATGAAAACCATCTTTTCCGGCATTCAACCGAGCGGCATTATGACACTCGGCAACTACTTGGGCGCAATGAAGCACTTCGTTCCGCTTCAAGATCAGTTCAACTGCTTTTACTGCATCGTAGACCAGCATGCGATCACGGTTCCACAGGAGCCTGCTGTCCTGCGCGAAAACATCCGTCGTCTCGCAGCTCTCTATTTGTCCGTTGGCCTTGATCCGAACAAAATGACGCTATTCGTCCAATCGGAAGTACCGGCCCATGCCAAGCTCGGCTGGATCATGCTGTGTACCTCTTACTTGGGTGAATTGGAGCGCATGACCCAATTCAAGGACAAATCCGATGGACGCGGCGAATCCATTCCAGGCGGTCTGCTGGCTTATCCTCCATTGATGGCTGCTGATATTTTGCTGTACGGCACTGATTTCGTCCCTGTCGGCGAGGACCAAAAGCAGCATCTGGAGCTGACTCGTGATTTAGCCGCTCGTTTTAACAACCGTTATGGCGACATTTTCACCATTCCAGAGGTTCGCCTGCCGGAGACTGGTGCACGCATCATGTCCCTTGCTGAAGGCACCAAGAAAATGAGCAAATCCGATCCAAACCAAGGCGCCTTCATCTCCATGCTGGATGATGCGGACACCATCACGAAAAAAATCAAGCGCGCGCAAACGGATTCCGACAGCATTGTGCGTTATGACAAAGCTG
Organism: Brevibacillus sp. BC25; assembly: GCF_000282075.1. Taxonomy (NCBI): domain Bacteria; kingdom Bacillati; phylum Bacillota; class Bacilli; order Caryophanales; family Paenibacillaceae; genus Brevibacillus; species Brevibacillus sp. BC25. Next base: position 63,549 of record NZ_AKIX01000082.1, on the reverse strand, counting down.
AAAAGCCTGCTGTCTCTAACCTCATGACCATCTACTCCCTCTGCTCCGGAAAAACACTGGATGAGATCGAAGCGATGTACGAGGGCAAGGGCTACGGCGCATTCAAAACCGAGCTGGCAGAAGTTGTCGTAGAAACACTCCGTCCGATTCAAGAACGCTTCGAGCAGCTGTTCCACTCCTCTGAGCTGGATGATATCCTGACTGCCGGGGCAGACAAAGCGAATAAGGTCGCGAACGAGATGCTGCACAAGGTTGAAAAAGTGATGGGGATGGCACGTATCTAATCCATTTCCACAACAAAAAACGGGCTGGGAAGCTATCTCCCAACCCGTTTTCTTTTCGTCAATTGCTCTTAACCGTGACAGTTACCTTCGCTGTCTTGCCAGCGTAGCTGATCGTGATGGTCACTCTTGTTCTTGGTTTGGCATCATCCAAGACAAGAATACGCCCCGTCTCATCAACCTCTACCTGTTCGGGCTTGCTGGATGTGAACTCGATACCCTCCGCTTCGGTAACGTCTTCTTCCGCATCATTACCGAGAATCGCCATCACCTTGAGCTGTGCTTCCTCGCCCTGGGCTAGCTTGAGCGATTTCGGATCGATCTCGATTCTTTTCAGGGCACTCTCACCGACGACATAAGTGGCCGCCGTCGCTACGGTAAAGCTCCCCAGATCGTCTTCTTTCGTCACCTGGATCGCTTTTCCCTTAAGTCCAATAGCTGCTCTCCACATATTGCTCCGGTACGAATACGCCTGGAGCTTTTCGCTTGCGTCATCGGCGACTGGCAGACCAAGTGTAAAGCCTGTCTTGCCGAGATTTGTCACTTTTTTGCCGTTGCTCCACACTTGCAATTGATAGGCTTCGCCAGGGTTCGGTACACCTTTCCACCCGTCCCCATTTGCTTCCGTCAGGGAGAGGGCAAACTCTCTTGCACGCTGAGCGGAAAAGTATGCGCTAGGCACCTCTACCCATGCTTCGCTGTCCAAGGTTACGCGAATGCCTACCTCTTTTTCCTTCAATTGTTCTACCAGCTTCTGTTCCAGGGTCACTGTCCGATCAGCTGATTCTCCCTTGCGAGAACGCGTGTCGCTCGCATCGTCATCGCTTTCTTCCACTTGAATGAACAGCACCGGAGCAAAGCCAATCTTGTCTTTCACTGCTTCGATTGCCTTCATGAATTCCCCGAGTACGTCTAGAAGTTCATCTACTTGTTCGTCATCTGCCTTGATCTCATCCCCATCTTCAATGACGACAGTGCCAAGCTTTTTCAAAAGCTCTTCTGCCAGTGTACGAACATGCTTGGCTACCTCTTTGGAAATATCCTTTTCATCGAGCGGCTCCAGCGCTGTTTTCGCCAAGCTCGTCAAGGAGGCAAGTGCCAGGCGGGCAATCTCTTCATCTTTGATGCCCTTTTCTGTAAGCGGGTCAAATGCTTTGTCCAAAAAGCTCTTCGTCACATCTTGGAGTGTCTCTTCATTGATGGTTCCTCGCTCAGCCTGCTCGGCCACTGCCTCGAGTACAGTCGTGATCGTATCGGTGACTGTCTCCCATTTCTCAGTCGGCGTCCATTGCTCGGCATCCAGAAGTTTTTCCAGATGGCTGAGTACTTGATCCACCTGTCCTAAAATGGCGTTCTCCTCGCTACTTGCGGAGATGACTTGAGCTGCTTGCTTGTTCAACTCTCGTTGCGAGTCTGGTGTCGGTGTTCTGTCCGGTGGTGTAACTGGCGGTGGTGAGTCCGGCTTGGCTGGAACCTGCACGGTCAATGCTTTGGTCACTGCTGTCGATTGGTCGGATGTTCGTGTGACCTCCAAAATCAGGTCTACATTCGTCTGGCGATTTGGAGGCGTAATTTTACCGTCCAGCGCAATGACTGCTGTATCACTAGACGACTTGATCGTGATGGTAAAGCCTGTAGGTACTTCTGGTAGCTTCAAGCGCGTCTCACCCGCTGCTGGCTGAGTAAGCTGCGTGATGCTTTCTGCCACTTCTTGTGCTGTTTTTTCGGGCGTGCCGTGATCCTTCAAGTCCAATTGTACAAGGACAGGATTATGATCACTCACACGTCCCACACTCTCGGTCAAGCCAGCGTTGATGTGAACGATATCAACCTTCGTGTCGTCCTTTAGATGGTTGCTGACCAAAATTTGATCCAAGACTTGAGAGTTCCCTTGGTACACGTACGTATACTGCTCACCCTTCGGCAGTTTCTCCACCATATTGGTCAAAACGCCATCTGCCAATTCCTTCACTGGATTCGAAAACGGGAAATCGTTGAGATCGCCCAGCACTACAACATTTGCTTTCGCTTCCGCCGCATGGATTTCTTTTACAAAGTTATTTAACACACGGGCAATTTTCATTCGTTGTACTTCACTCACCAGCTGTGGCGGCTGATCTTTTCCAAACAGCGCTTGATCCCCACCCTTGGAGTTGAAATGGTTGGCAATGACAATGACAGGCTCTCCTTGGAAAATGAATTCCGCTGCCAACGGCTTGCGGCTCGAAGCAAACGCCGCGTTTGTCGGATCTATCCGCCCTGGATTGTGTGACAAATGCGCTACACCATCTCGTGTCTCTATCTGCACCGCATCAGTCGCGCCTCCTGGCGTTCCTGCTGCCAGCTGTACCCGTTCTGGGTTGTAGAAGAACCCGACGCGAATGTTTCCTCCTGGCTGTCCACCATCCTGATTGTTCTGTGGTGCAATATCGGTGTATCGGTAAGTCGGGCCGTTTTTGTTTTCAATTGCTTTGATCAATGCGTCCGCAGACTGTGTAGCATCTGTTTGCCCATTGTCTGTTGGCCCATTGTCGTCCTGCATTTCCACCACACCGATAATATCCGGCCCCTTCATGTTGTCCACGATCGTCTCGGCGATGCGATTGATTTTGGCAGAATCGGTCTTTGCCGAGAAATTCTCGATGTTGTACGTAGCTATTGTCAGCTTATCGTCTTTTGGGGAAATACTCGTTACTGGCGGCTCATAATGACTTGCCTGTACCGTAAATGGTCTTGTATGGAACAGCTTGTAATTCGCAAATCCGTAGTCAATGATGCCTACCAGTGGTCCGTCAAATTTGTCGCCGACTTTTACCTCTCCGTCTATCTTTTCGAGTTTGTCAGATACCGTGATGCGTTCAGGATGAAAATCATTGGCCTCTAACACCACTCCGCCAGCTGGTGTACGCGGCTGACTCGGATGGGCTTGATCATCGATGACGACAAATTCCGTTGCACGTGGATTGGTAAACGTCTTGGTTTCGCCAACGACGATTGGATTGTCGATCTGCACCAGCATGCCTTCGAGACTTTCCCAGAAGTCGATGCCGTCTTGATCCGGATCGAATTTGCCAAGGCTATCGTTGTCGATGATCCCTTCCGGATATTTGTAATTGTCTTTGCCCAGGATGAGTGGGTCTGGGAGTGATTGGCCTGGCTTGACAACTGCGTACGAGATCGCATCAATTTGCGTCTGGGTGAGGTCTGTACCCGCTCTGTTCGATGGCACGTATTCCTTAACGGTTCCGCTGACGGTTACTTCATCGCCAGGGTTGACCGCTGCTTTTTGCTCATAAACGTAAATGCCTTCGGAAGTAAATGGATCTGCGTCCGGTTGCGGGTCTTGCATATAAAAGCCTTGTACATTGCTTCCGCTTCTGACGATAGCCGTTACGATTCCCGGAACATTATTCACCGTTCCATCGGCCATCTCTGATCGGTGCGACGTTCCTTGGATATCATGAATCCGAACGTTTTCTTTTTGAATCATGTAACGGAAGTTCGCTACATTGCTGTCTGTGTAACCATCCTTGACAGCCATGGCTGAAAGGGTCGTATCCGCGTCAATCTGGATCGGTCCTGTATACTTGATGCTTCCTCTGCTCGGCGTTGAACCATCTATCGTATAGAAGATCGTAGCGTCAGCCATCGTCGTTGAGAGCGTGACTTTTGTTCCTTTTGTCACCATAGGACCTGCTGGGCTCGCTGTGACCATGGGGACTTTATTCTCGTCCTCTACGAGATCAGCGATAGTGCGCGGCACCAGCTTGTATACATTGCGATCGTAGTTCACCACGCCTGTAATAGCTGCATAGCTTTTCCCCACAGGGAGCAGGAGTGTTTCAGCAGGACGCGACCCAAATGTACCGTGCTGATCCTCCAGCAAATAATTGTTGCTGCTCGATGCTGATTTGATAGTAACCACTTTCACAGTCACCAGCTTGCCTTCCAACGCTTCTCCTGTAGCAGCAGCAAAGTCGGTCGACATCACGATTTGCGGGTTAGGCACACCTGCTTGCTTTTGCACAATTTCCACGTTATTGGTGAGCGCTTCGAGTTGAGCCAGTCCATAATAATCACTCATTTTTCCGGTAGCTCGGATCTTGTCTCCCACTTCAATTTTGCCAGTCAGCCCTGGCGCACGAAGTACGAGTCCTGCCGTCTCATCTTGGAAATACACGTTGTTTTGTCCGCCCGCTTCAAACATCGCCGTCACCGTTCCGACGACAATTTCGTTCGTTCCTACCGGGGTGCTTCTCGCTTCAGCAATCGTAGTCGTACCTACGGCTGACTTGGTAACGCTAACTTCCGGGCTCTCAAACGACTTGCCATATTCCCCAGCTGTTTGCTGCGTTACGAGAATATGATCCAGCTGGTCGATGTTTGGAATCGTAAAAGAAAATGACCCATTTGCCTGTGCCGTTCCTGTTTCTTTGTTACTAAGCATCAGCGGTTGTTTTTGCGGATCGTATGCGCGCAGTATCGCATTCCCTGCTGCCGCACCTACTTCTCCTCGCAGCTCGCCCACACCGTTCAATGCTTGCAGGCTGACTTTTTCCTGGATCAAAGCTGTGCTGGCTACCGCTGGCCTCAGCTCAATACTCGCGCTTTCTTTCTTACTCCCTTCCGTTGCTGTGAGATAGACTCCCAGCGAATTTGGATCGGGATTTGTAAAAGTCAGCTCGATTAGTCCGGAAGCATCCGAATCTTGCTGTGCCAAAGGCGCGTCGCTACCTGTTCCTGTAGGCTGACTCGCATAAACCTTAATAGTCCGTCCTTGACCGACATAGCCGCGAATTGTTGCTTGGATAGGATCATTATGATCAAAAATAAGTTCTGTGGCATTCAGCTTTTCGGTCACATCTGTTGGTAGCGGCGGTTCTACTGGGCTTTGCGTGTTTTTCGGGGTAGGTTCCCCTGTGATAAAGTCGTTGCCATTGTTATTGGTATCCCAGCCATTTCCTCCGTTCGGCACAATACCGCTGGCGTCGCTAATGCGTTGGGCGCTGGTCGAGTTTGTAGTAGCTGGTGCAGGTGAACTGCCCTCGTATGTAGTTGCCGCACCAAATCCGACCATATCAACAACACCTGTTTGGGAGGAGACATCCGTCCCAGCTAAAGGCGTAGTATGGTTGACCAAGGCAACTTTTCCTTGAGTCCCAGACATCCCAATCGACCCGACGCCATCTGGCGGAGGGAGTTCAGCCGTCCCACCTGTTCCCGCTGCTTGCTGGACCAAATAGAAGCCATACGGAGCTATGCTTCCAGTCAAATCTGTCTTCTGCCAAGTCCCTCCCGTAGCAGAAGTATACTGCACAGACCAGCCTCCAACCGAAACAGCCGTGTCTGTCGGGTTATACAGTTCAATGAAGTCATTCTTGTACAGGGCACCAGAGTTCCCCCCACCCCCATACACCTCACTGATCACCACATGATCAGCCCGCGCGGCTTTTGCCTGTGGCATCCACCCGGTCGGTAAAACAGTTCCCATCATGACCGCGGCTATTAGCGCCAGCTTCGACAATCGGGAGGCAATTCCTCTTTTTTTCAACATTCTTGCATCATTCCTCCTCACATCATTGGGAAGTAACTACTATAAGATGGTAAACGTATAACCTGAACCTTATGTAAATTTGATGTAAAGTTTGTATAATCCTTCTAAACTTGTAAAAACAAAAACCGCCAAGCTCCATCGTCCTTGGCGGTTTTTCTTTGTTTTTGTCAATTAGCTTTCGTCCACTTTCATACTGCGTGCGATATAAAGAACCGGCGTCGAAGCTGCCGATACGACAAACTTGATCAGGTAGGTAGTCAACAGGATTTGCCACCATACGTCCATCGGGAATTCTCCCAAAAAGGCAATCGTACAAAAGGTAACGGAGTCGAGCAACTGACTGAAGAGCGTGCTCCCATTATTGCGAATCCAGAGCTGATTTGGGCCTGGACATTTTTTCTTCAACCACGAATAAATTTTCACGTCGACAAATTGGCTGACAAAATACGCACACAAGCTACCCAATGCCACTCTTGGCATCAAGCCAAAAATCGTCTCTAAGGAACCTTGGGCAATATCTGTTTCCTGTGGTTCAAACACCAGCACGAGCTGCATGATGATCGTTGCCGCAATTAAGGTAAAGAAGCCAAACCATACAGCTTTTTTTGCTTCTCTTTCCCCATACTTCTCGTTCAATAGATCGCTTACCAAATAAATAGAAGCATAAATCGTATTGCCGAGCGTCATGACCAGACCGAACATCTCGATTGTTTTGACCACCTGAATGTTGGCCAACACGGTTGCCATCCCGATCCACGCGTACAGTCCCATTCTGCCGAAAAATCGGTAGCAGAGCAGGAACAGCCCGAAGTTCACCAGAGCAAAAAGCACTCCGACCCAAAAATTAAACATATGATTTCCTCCTAGTTTTGATAACGCGGGAGTTTACGAACCGCGGCCCGTTTTGAGCATTCAATCATTTTACTTGCATTCTCTTATTTTATCAACCATTCTCGATGCATGCACAGCAATCGACATTCGGGACACCAACACAATTCCCTCATCGACTAAACTGGCTAATGCTAATGAAACAGTTTCTCTGGTCGCCCCCACCATGTTGGCAATTTCCTGATGGGAGAGAGATACGGTCAATTTCCAAAACGGTTCTTCTACTTTTCCAAATCGCTGACATAACTGAACTAACAGATGGAGTACGCGATCCCTAACCGATTCCAAGGCCAGCTTTTCCATCCTCTCCTCTTGTTCGCCCAATCGTTTGGACAACTGGAACATCATTTCTTTCAAGCTTGGTGGACATGCTTGCAGCATTTCTTCCATCCGTGTCGCACTCCAATGAGTAAGGGTCGTTTTTTGCATCGCTTCAATGTAGACAGCGCGTGACCCTAGCACCATTTCCTCACTCTCGCCAAAAACTGCTCCAGGCCCCAGCAATCCCACGGTAAAAGCCTTTCCATCCTCGTTCAGCCGAGAGAGACGCAGGAGTCCCTTTTGAATGAAGAAAATGCCCATTCGCGTGTCAGCCGGCGTCTGAAACACCGTTTTCTTGGCTAGAACGATTTGCTCCCCCATTCTCTCATGCTTGATCGGCTCATTCATGATACATCCCTCACAACTTTAAATACCTAGTTACCTATACTTTTATGCATTTCAATTCATTTGTCAATCACCCTCCCCTCTTCCTTCTAAATGAAAAAATGACCACCTACTAAAAGGCGGCCATTCTTTACTGTGATACTGCTATACCCAAAACACAGGGTACGCACGTTTCTTATGCATGTTATTGACGAACAGAGCAATCAGCACAACCACTACTGCACCTATGAGTACCGGAGACAATAAAAACTCCCACCCTTTGCCGTCCATGACAATAACGATCGGATTGGCACCCGCAGGAGGATGCGTTGTTTTTGTTACATGCATGACGGCAATCGCAAGACCCACACTAACTGCTACGACCCACAGATGCGATCCGCCTATTTGATAAAGCAGCACGCCAACCAAGCTGGTGAAAAAATGCCCCCCGATGATATTGCGCGGCTGAGATAACGGCGAATCCCAGGCCACAAAAGCAAGCACACAGCTTGCCCCAAATGAAGCCATCAACCAGACCGCGGTGGTTAATTCCGTTAGCATGCCCAGTACCCCTATCGTCACTAATCCGCCAAGGCCCCCAATCAAAGCAACCGAGCCAGATATTTTCAAGGGCGTTCTGCTTCTTCCCTTCATTTTGGCTACAAATTCCTTTATACCACTCATCACAGCCACCTCCTACTCACATCGTAGCAAGTGACCCTTCCTTGTTCTGTGAGGTATCTTACAAAAACACAAATAATAGCTAGTTACCTAGATATTTAGTAAAATGAATACAAACACCAAACTGTGAGGCGAATATTCATGACTCAATCACTTGTGCGGCTAAATGCGGACTTTCCAATACCGATCCATGTGCAAATCAAAGAACAATTGAAGCTTCTCATTGGCCTAGGCCACCTTCAACCGGGCGAAATGCTTCCACCTGCTGCCCAATTAGCAGATCAGCTGCAAGTCAACCGCAACACCATCAATGCTGTATACACGCAACTACGGGATGAAGGTCTCGTCCATATGCAAAAGGGTCGCGGTACTTCTATCGCAGACAAACCTGCGATTACTGCCTTTCGCATACGTCAGCAATCGCTTTATGATCACGTTAAAACAATCATGACCGGAGCACAGCAGCTTCCATTTTCGCTGGATGAGCTTATGCTTGCTTCCATTGCTTACGGACATTTGTTTCTTTCCCAGTCCAAGAAAGAAGCCAGATGGCTCTTGGTGGAATGTCACGAGCATGATCATCCTTTTTATCGCAGGAAAATAGAAGAGATCGTCGGTCAGCCCATTCAGGTTGCCTATCTTGAAAACCATTCAGATGTCCTCTCTGCCTTACAGGATGCAGATCAAATTGTCACTACCGTCAACCATGCAGATGAAGTAAAAGAATTAACTGCACGTTATCACAAATCAGTCCTCATCATTGGAGCAAATGCCCAGACGAGCACGCTTCTGGAAATCGCTCGCCTGGAGGCAGGCCGTGCAGTTGGATTTGTTTGTCTCGGAAAAAAAGGCGGGGAATGGATGGCAGGACGTGTACAAGAGGCAGGTATCGAACAGATTCAACACATGACCGCAGGATTCGCTGATGAACGCTCCTTGCAGCAGATTATCCACGATTCTGACTTGCTCTATGCCTCTGCTGCGGTATATGATCGGCTCCTCGCGTTAGCTCCAGATAAAACACGTCTCTATCCCATGCTGTTGGAGCAAAGCAGCGAGGCACTGCTAAAAGAAGCGAGCAACCTCCTCGCACCCTAACATTTACCTGTTACCGATTTGTAGGTTTTATGTCGATAGTCTGTAACCAATGCATCCACACTATCGTACATAATGAACGTGTAGCAAGGACGAGCACAAAATACAGCACACTACACATTTCATCATGATCAGTCAGCAAGACTGGGGAGGAGATTCATCACATGAAACACATGAAACAATTGAACAAACTCGTAACAGGAACAGTACTTACTTCCGTACTTTTCACTGGAGGGTATGCAATTACAGCAGATGCAAGCAACACAACGGCTACAACAAAAGGCTTGCAAGAGATTACGAAAAAAACAACAGACGTAACGGGTGACAAGACCGCAGACACAGTCGTTCTGTACGGAAAAAAAGAGAAAAACAGCCCATACGTTAAGGACCTCACTATCAAAGTAACAGATGGCAAAACGAAGAAATCTTTTAACATCGACGTGAAGGACAACGGCTACGAGCCGAAGCTCTCCGTTCAAGATTTCACTTACGATAAAAAAGGCGAGATCATGGTTACTGCAAGCACTGGCGGAAGCGGCGGCTACACAACCAATCACATCTACAACATTAAGGATGGAAAAGCGAAAGAGCTCAGCCTGCCAGGTCTGGATAAAAACAAAGCAGGTGTAGTCGGAGCGGACTTCGTAGAACTGAAACCAATCGATCTAAACAAAAATGGTCTCTACGTACTGGAAGGCACAGAGCGTCTGACTGGTGATTACAATGCAGATGTTCGCGGCTACCTCAAATCCAAATGGAAGTGGAACCAAACCAAATGGGAATTGATGAGTGCCAACTTCGAACCAGCTGTAAAACCACTCGAAGTATATCATGATACTTTCAAAAGCCAAGACTCTGCCTTTGCTTTTAAAGGTCCAAAATCTTGGAACGGCAACATCCTTGTTGAGGAAAAAACTGGCCCAAATGCAGACGAATACTTGCCAGAAGCAAAGAGTGTAACCCGCTTCATCTTCAATGCTGACAAAGCGGAAGATCGTGCACCTGTTGTGGTTATAACCGCGTTTGACCTGAATGACTGGAAAAAACTGAACAACCCGGACGAGCCGCCAGTCGGCACCGAAATTGCACGTAACCAAGCAACCAACACGGTTTATGTTGCAAGCTTGCCACAAGATACGGTATTTGATCCAGCAAGCAAAGAAGGTAAGAAATTCATCCCTCTGATGATGTCTCTGGACCAAGTAAAACAAGCGTTTACGCTGGTAAAACGATAATTCATACGCATCTCTCCACGAACAATCCCTTTGCCACTCTCATTGGCAAAGGGACTTTTTTCACTTCAGCTTCTCAAGTCTTTTTTGCTTCTCCTCTTTTTCAGCTGGATCCAGGTACTCGAACAACCCAAGACGATTTCCCCATGGATCGGCGAACGTCCCCCACTTGACCGGTACTTCTTCTCGTTGAAAAATTTCAAACGGTTCGATTTGTAGCTCGTTGATCAGTCTTTCTTTTTCCGCCTCAATATCGACAACGGCAAAGCGCACGGGACCGCTGCCCTCCGCTGGCGTCCCCTCTGCCAGTTGCAGCCAACACCCAGGCAATACTTCCCACTCAGCAAATCCTTCGTGCGGAACAAAATCCGGCTCTCTTTGCAAAAAACTCTGGTACCAGGCTTGTCCTTTGGCGAAATCAGCAGTACGTAATTGAACCGTCATCTCATGGATCATGGAAAAGTCCCCCATTCTTCAACTTTCCATCCATTATTTCACAAGCCTTGCGCCACTTTCTAGAGAACAGAACATAAAAAACCCCCGACTCAAGTCGAGGGAAAACTACTCTTTTATGTGAAGATCGGCAATATGAGATTCAGCAAGAACAATCCCGCGATGACGTACATGAGCGCAGGCACTTCGCGACGTTTGCCCAATGCGAGCTTCATGAGCGGATACGCCACGAATCCAAACGCAATTCCATCTACAATGCTGTAGGACAACGGGATAATCGCGATGATCAAAAAGGCAGGGAAGCCTTCCGAGAAGTCCTTCAGATTGATATTCTGTACATTTTGCAGCATCAATGCGCCAATGATGATGAGCACGGGAGCAATGGCTCCATCCGGAATCATTTTGATGACAGGAAGCAAACCGAGCGAGAGCAGGAACAAGGTACCTGTTACAAGCGCGGTCAGTCCCGTCCTTCCTCCTGCTGCGATTCCTGCCGCGGTCTCCACTGTCGAAACCGTCGGACTGGTTCCCAAAATGCCAGAGATGGCAGCCGACAACGCATTGGCTTGCAGCGAACGTCTGAACTTCTGCGGCTGTCCAAGCATCGAGGTATGCCCATGAATCAAGCCAATATTTTCAAAGACGATGACCATCGCCAATGAGAAGGTCGCGATCCAAAATGGCAACGCCCAAATGGCAGAAAAGGAAAGACCCGCAAAGACGCTTCCGTAATCCGCAAACGAAAACGATCCTCCTCCTCCTGGCTCGACAACCCCGAACAAAAAGCCAAGTCCTGTACCAACCGCAATCCCGATCAAGAAGTTGCCCGGCACATTGCGAACAAACAAAATCAACGTAACAATCAAAGTAATCAGCGTGACGATCACATGCGGGCTGGATAAGTCACCCAGCGCAACAAATGTAGACGGATTCATAACGATCAGCCCGCCTTTTTGCAGACCAATGAAGGTCAAGAACAACCCAATCCCTACGGTAATCGCTTCTTTTAGCGAAGCGGGGATCGCATTGGACAATATCGTCGCAGCCTTGGTAAAGGCAATCACAGTAAAAATCAGACCCGAAACAAAAACAGCAGCTAATGCTTCCTGCCAAGTGAGGCCCATCGATTGGCATAACGTGAACGTAAACAGGGCGTTGATCCCCATACCGGGAACCAGAATAATCGGAGCATTTGCCCAAAAGGCCATAAGAAGTGACCCGATAAATGCCGTCAATACAGTCGCCAGAATGCCTGCTTCCATCGGTATTCCAGCATCATTTAAAATCGAAGCGTTTACGGCAACAATGTAGACAATGGTGACAAAGCCAATAAATCCGGCGATGAGTTCCCTTTGAAACGTCGTGTCGTAAGCGCGCAAGTGAAATAGCTTTTCCATCCACGTACGCACGGATTTCCCCTTCTTTCCTTTATGTCTATTCCGTGAAGTGAAGATTCACAGGAAACATGCTATCATAGCTTCATCAATATGAAAAATATCCATAAAATCTAATTTTCATATCGTTTTCATATGGAACTATTCTCGTAAGGAAAGAAGGCATTGTGTGTGGATATTCGACAACTGCGTTACTTTATCGCCATAGCAGAGGAAGGTCAAATAACGGGGGCGGCTAAAAGACTGAACATGGCCCAGCCACCTTTGAGTCAGCAGCTGAAGCAAATGGAGGAGGAGCTCGGGGTCATGCTCATTGAGCGCTCAGGAAAACAAATGATCCTGACAGAAGCAGGCGTTACTCTCTATAAGCAGGCGCTCAATATCGTTCATCAAATGGAGGAAGCTCTCTCCGAGGTCAAAGAAACAGGCGAAGGCATTCGAGGGACGTTGTCCATCGGTGTCAGTGCACTGTCGGCCTACCGCCTGCCAGAACAAATTCGTGTGTTTCAGCAAAAGTATCCGCTCATTACGTATAAAATCTGGAAAGGCGATACGCAGCTCCTCAATCAGTGGCTAGAGCGCAGAACCATAGAAGTCGCTATCGTACGCCTTCCCCACTCGTTGAACAACTGCACGATGATTCCGTTGGAGGAAGAGGATTTTGTGCTCATCGTTCCTGCCACCTCCCCCTATGCCGATCGCAAGGAAATCGAAATGCGCGAGATCGCCGAGCTCCCGCTTATCATGCCGAGCACACCAGGATTGGGCATCTACGACTTGATTATCAAGGAATTCTCCCGTCTAGGCGTGGAACCGCATGTCATCTGCGAGTGCCCGGACATTTCTCTCATCGTCAGCATGGTCGCCTCCTCGGTCGGTTCCTCTATCGTCCCCATCTCGGCATGGGAGACTCATCAGAGCGAACAAATTCGCGGGATCCGACTCTCCGGAACTTCCATTTATTCTTCCGCTGCTGTCGTTTGGCAGTCTGGACGCCATCTGTCAAAAGCAGCGAATCGTTTTATCGAGACGTTTTCATCGTAACTCCATTCAGGTGTGGTCACATCCGGAATAATCTTGGAAATCCCGCGGGATGATAAACTATTACCATTTCTTGTAGATTCCCGGGAGGATAAAGATGACTTTCCTGATATCCTTGGTCATTGTATTTGTCATTGTGCTGTTCGGCGCGATTTCTCCTGAGCTTTTCGCCTCTGCGGCTTCCCATGTACTTAAAGTGACCACGACGAATTTTGGCTGGTTTTATTTAATCGTGACTTTCGGTTTTCTGATCTTTTGCATCTTCCTTGCCTTTAGCAGATACGGACAAATCCCTTTGGGAAGCGACGATGACGAGCCGGAATATTCACTGCCTACCTGGTTTGCCATGTTGTTTTCTGCTGGGATGGGGATTGGTCTTGTCTTTTGGGGAGTGGCAGAGCCCGTCTCTCATTACTTCTCTCCGCCAGCAGGTGTGACTGGACAAACGACCGAAGCCGCACAAACTGCTCTTCGGTATGCGTTTTTTCACTGGGGGCTGCATCCTTGGGGGATCTACGCTCTCATCGCTCTCGCTCTCGCGTATTTTCAATTTCGCAAAGGAGCGAAGGGCTTGATCTCCTCCACCTTTGGCCCGCTGCTCGGTGAACGCATACACGGACCGATCGGAAAAGGGATTGATATTCTGGCTGTCATCGCCACGGCATTCGGTGTCGCAACCTCACTTGGCCTCGGAACTCTGCAAATAAACGGAGGTTTGTCTCATCTCTTTGGACTGCCGTCCAACACCACCGTGCAAATCGTGATCATTTCCATTATTACGGTCCTATTTCTGCTCTCGGCTACGACAGGTCTGGATCGGGGAATCAAATATTTGAGCAATACGAATCTGGTTTTGGCCATGTTGCTCCTCCTGCTAACGCTCGTATTGGGACCAACCTCGTTTATTTTTGACGCCTTTACCAGCACGCTGGGCAGCTATTTGAACAATCTCATCTCGATGAGCTTGCGACTGACCCCGTTTACACAAGGGACATGGGTAGCCAACTGGACGCTGTTTTACTGGTCGTGGTGGATTGCCTGGGCGCCGTTCGTCGGCATGTTTATCGCACGCGTCTCCAAAGGTCGCACGATCAAGGAATTCGTCATTTGCGTGATGCTCGTTCCGAGTTTGTTGAGCTTTATTTGGTTTTCGGTGTTTGGCGGGACTGCGCTTCATCTCGAGATTTTTGATCAAGCAGCTATAGGGGCAGCGGTACAACGTGACATCTCAACTGCGTTGTTCCTCGCACTGGAGCAGTTGCCCATGGGATACATCCTCGCTGTCGTTGCGATTCTTTTGATCATCACGTTTTTTATCACATCGGCGGACTCAGCTATTTTCGTGCTCGGCATGCTGTCTTCTGATGGCAACCTGGACCCGTCGAATCGGGTAAAAATCACCTGGGGCGTCCTTCAATCGGCTATCGCGATCGTACTTTTGTTAAGCGGCGGCTTAGAAGGCCTGCAGACAGCTTCCATTGTGGCAGCGCTGCCTTTTACCGTCATCATGGTTCTGATGTGCTTTTCTCTTGTCATGGCACTGAAAGAAGAAGACCGGATTGCGAAAAAGAAACGGAAGGATCAGCAGAAGAAGCTGGAGAGGTTATTGAAGGAGTTGTAAATAGTAGGAAGACCTTTCCATCAGGTATTATGCTTCGTGAAGGGTCTTCTTTATGGTATCATATGGTAAAAATTTCAAAGGATCTGATTAAATGGAGCTTGATCGTTCTTTTCGAAAAAAGATTGTACCGATACCGTACTGGAAATTGACGACTGTCTTCATCCTATTCATTGCCTCGTTTATTATTTGGGAAGTATGGGAAAATCAAAATCGCCTCTATAATGACAATCTGTACATGAAACGATCGATTTTTACAGGTGTGATGTATCAAGTGGAATTTCTCAAGGAGCCAGACGGGGGAGAAATAGAGCTATACAGCTTTGTAACTCCAGACGCTCGAGTAGATCGCCAACAATTGCACAAAGACAACCAACTGGAGTTTTCATTACTGGAGAATAAAATCGAACTGATCATTCGAGAAGAGCGCAATGTCATCTTTTATTCCCTATTCTTGTCGTACACACTGGCCGTTTGGTTTATACTGCGAAATCTGATTCGTGATAGTGGCCTTCCTATTTTCGCATTTGTTGCATGTGTTTTCTTCAGTTTTTCTCTCTGGCGTTCTTGGTTCAAGATACAGGAGTTGCTTGAAGAGACCGCTTATAATATGAGCAGATTGTAAAAGGAGGACGCTATCCATCGCGTCCCCCTTTGTTATTCATTGGATACTATTGACTCAGATGTTACCTCAATCCCGTTTCTGCGAAACAGCGCCGCCGTCAGACCGACACCCGACATTTTTTTCCCGGAAAAGCTGCCATCGTAAACAAAGGAGCTTCCACAGGACGGGCTGTTCTCTTTTAATATGGCGGATGTCGCTCCAACCGTTTTCGCCAGCTTCAGCGCTTGGTTTGCCCCCATCAAAAATTCCTCGGTGACGTCTCGGCCAGTGTTGTCTATGATGCGTGCTTTGCCATCCAGAACATCTTCTCCCGTTCCCCCGATGATTTCTGCTGGCGGTCGTGGTGTTGGCAAGCCTCCCAGCTGTTCAGGACAGACGGGGATAGCCTTCCCTTCCCGAAGCAATTGCTCCAGCTCTTGGTCCAAGCATGACTTCTGATCGTAGCGGCATTCACAGCCGATCAAACAGGCACTAATCACTTTCATGACAACCGTCCCCCACCTTTTTATCTACAGTTTGCGCAGCTTCACGCTTTGTATCATATGATCCTGCCCCTTGTCCAAAATCAATTGAGCGCGAACACGTGTCGGCAAAATATTTTGGCGCAGGTTGGCTCCGTTGATCTCCGTCCAAATGCCGGTGGCTACCTCAGTCGCCTCCTCGTCAGACAGACTCGCGTAACGCTTGAAATACGAGGATGGATCGGAGAACGCGGTCTGACGCAGCAGCTTGAACCGCTCTACATACCATTTCAAGATGTGCTTCTCTTCCGCGTGCACGTAGATCGTGAAGTCAAAGAAATCAGAAACAATGACCTCGGAAATTCGAGCATCGTTTTCGTCACCTCTGGGCGGTTGCAGCACGTTCAAGCCTTCGACAATCAAAATGTCAGGCTGTCTGACCGTCTGCCATTCATCTGGCACGATGTCATACACAAGGTGGGAATAAACTGGCGCCTTCACTTCCGGCAAGCCCGATTTTACTTCGGATAAAAAATTGATAAAGCGGCGCAAGTCATAACTCTCCGGGAATCCCTTGCGCTTCATGATCCCTCTGTCTTCTAGAACCTTGTTCGGATACAGGAATCCATCTGTCGTTACCAAATCGACCTTTGGATGATTCGGCCAGCGGGACAATAGGGTCTGCAAAATGCGAGCCGTTGTGCTTTTGCCTACAGCCACACTGCCTGCGATACCGATAATGAATGGAACCTTGCCATCCTGGTTCCCTAAAAAAGTGTGAGTCGCCTGGTACAGCTCCTGCGTGCCCCCGACATACAAATTCAGCAGACGGGACAACGGAAGGTAAATGTCGGAGACTTCGGTCATGGACATTTTCTCATTCAAGCCCTGCAAAAGGGAAAGCTCGTTATCAGATATGGTCAACGGCGTGGAAGCCCGCAGAGCACTCCACTGCTCGCGATTAAATGTAACATAGGGTGATGCCATGGGAATGTACATCCTTTCCATCATGAAAGTGCTTTCTTTATTTCACACAAGGTTAGTTTACACCAGCATGTCTCTCTTGGGAACAAGGGGGTTGTCCCAAATCAGACCAGCCCTGCACTTTTGCCTTCATGAGCACATAGGAAAAAAGCTGATACCCCATGGCATCAGCTTTGCTTGCAAAAGAATTTCTAGTTATTTTCCCAAGTGAGCTTGCAGCATCCACACATGCTTTTGCAAGCTGTCCATGATCCCCAAGAACATATCGCCAGTCGCTTCATCGTCCCCTGCTTCCGCGGCTGTAATACCTTCTTTGAGCTCCTTGATCAGAAGTGTAAAATCGCTCACCACTGCCTCTACCATTTGATCCGCAGACTCTCCACCTGTCGCTTCCTTTATGGAAGCCTGCTCCATACAAGCCTTCAACGTCGAAACAGGCTTGCCCCCAACCGTTAACAGCCGCTCCGCCAGCTCATCCACATTTTTGGCTGCCTCGTTATATAGCTCCTCGAATTTTTCATGCAAGGTAAAAAAATTCGGGCCTTTGACAAACCAGTGATAATGATGCAGCTTCATATACAGCACAGACCAGTTAGCCACCTGTTTATTAAGTACGTCGGTCACGGGCCGACTCATTGTCATACTCATCCGGACGCTCCACCTCTCATGGTATAAATCGTTTGTAGTATGTGGTGAATCGGTCGTTTCTATTCTTTTCATGTACAGAGCGCATCTAATTTTTGATAACGTACTACTTATTCAACAAGCTCCGCGTATTTATAACGAACCAGGGAAAGATACCCTTCCAAATATTCAACTTAGCCATGTATTTTCACAAGAAAATCCTCTAATACTCTTCTAGTCGCAACGCCAGCTCTGGGAAGTAATTCATTTATACGAACGAGTATGGCAGGATTGTCACGTATCATTTGTTTCCCTTCAAGAGTCGTATAGCTTCTCAACGTATCTACACAGATCACGAAAAGTTCTTCATCACCCGTATCCAGCAACGATAGTAGAATATTCAGCTCATGCTCGTTACAAGAACTGTCCAAACAGTACGCAAGTTTTCGCTGCCATTCTAACGGTTTCATCAGCACATGACTGGACAGGTCTTC
The DNA here is from genome assembly GCF_000282075.1 of Brevibacillus sp. BC25. Taxonomy (NCBI): domain Bacteria; kingdom Bacillati; phylum Bacillota; class Bacilli; order Caryophanales; family Paenibacillaceae; genus Brevibacillus; species Brevibacillus sp. BC25. The sequence goes on along the minus strand of NZ_AKIX01000082.1, from coordinate 45,479 downwards.
CCAATCCTTTTGACTGAACTTCACTAGCATGTCAGACGCTATTATGCAGCCATAGTCATACCAATAATCAACGGTATTTTGGCAGCCTGTTATGAAAACATCTAATTCTTTGTACATGCTGGTCACCTCCATTCAATATTCAAATTTGTCACTCTAAAATGTAAAGCCTCCTATATCTGTGCCAAAGCCAATCCCTTGAACAACTAGGACCTAGAATGAAATCTGTGTCTTTTTCACGTAAAAAACCACCAATTACTCATTTCCCTTTTTTCTGTCAATCATAAGATATTTCGAGATTGACAAAAGGAGGATTACTATGGCGAATAAAGCAAAAGCGAAGGTTAGCCCACGGTTCAAAAGGCTCTGTACCCGATTTGGAAGAATATTAGGGGGCGAGTCAGAAATTGAAAATGGGCCGGTTTGTTTTGTCATGCGCCTTGCAAATCTGCGAGAAACAATCTTGGGAAGACGAACGCTTTCCCCTTTAGTTCGAGCTCAAATGTTTTCGTTTGAATCCCTTGATAGGTCGGGTCGTGCCCTTTGTTTGGGTGAGACTGCCGTTCACCAAAATCAGGTGAACCGCTTGATGTCAAATCTCCGCAAACGTGGGATTAAAGTGACAGCACTTCACAACCACTGGCTAAAAGAAAACCCGCGCTTAATGTATATGCATTGGGAAGCGATAGAGAATCCTATCGTATTCGCCAGGAAAACCAAAGAGTCCATCGCATTCCTGGGTTAACATGGTGGAGCCATGAAGTTTTCATTTCATCATAATCGAAAGGATGACGGATATGGGCAAAGTAAAGGCAAAAGCAAAGGCAAGTCCCCAGTTTAGAAGACTGTGTAACCGATTTTCAGCCATTTTAGGTGGAACAGAGCATGAAATTACAAGAGGTCCCGTTTGTTTCGTCTCCAGAAATAGAATATTCAATGCGTCCATATTAGGCAGAAGAACCACATCCCCATTGGTCCGCTATCAATTGTTCTCATTCGAATCCTTGAACAGTTCAGGGCGTGCACTATGTTTAGGGGAAACGGCTCTCTTCCAAAACCAAGTAAACCGTTTGTTGTCAAACCTTCGCAAAAACGGGATAAAGGTAACAGCAGTCCATAATCACTGGCTCTTTGACAACCCGCGTCTTATGTATATTCATTGGGAGTCGATTGATAATCCCATTGAATTCGCCAGAAAAGTGAAGCGTTCTATTGCCTTTTTGGGCTAATCATTGGTATTGATAACAGAAAACAGTGACAGCTAAAGACGTGGTAATATCGTCCTAGACCGCCGCTACAGCTTCAAACCAAAAACCCGAGATTTCGTACAACGGCAATCCATGAATAATATCCCCTGAATCTCCGTACAATTGCGGATTCACGGGATATTACTATTTTCATTACTAATTTCACCTTTTCTTATTATCTCGCGAGTTTTGTTTCAAGAGCTGCTGCGCAATTGTATTTCCAATAAGGTAGGCTGGTGCAGACGTATTGCCATCCACCGTGAATGGAATAATCGAATCATCAGCAACAATTAAGTCTTTTACTCCATGGACTTGACCTTGACTATCCACCACTCCCCCCTTGCTAAGAGGCGCCATGCGAAGGGCACCTTGTTCATGATGATTATGGTCAAAATTATTTTTGATGAATTCTTCAAGCTTGCGATTATTATTGATGATGTCTAGAGTTGGTGAAATAAGCCGGTACGATCGATCGATCGCGGTTAATTGTGCGGCTATCTTCTTGATATATACCTTATAGCAGTTTTTAACTGCTTCAAGATCTGCGGGATTATTGAGATATCCTTCATCAGCCAGCACAATTTTCAACGGATCATTGCTTTGTATTTTTATGGAACCACGGCTTTTTGGTTTTAGGAAAAGGATAGCTATCATCAGTTTCCCTTTTGAGCCGATTCCAATCAGTTGGACTGCACGACGAGTTTTGTTTGAGCCTGGAGTGGGATCTGGCAAAAAGGCCCCACCTGTAAAAAGCGCATTTGGATCATCATCAGGCAATGGGTTATCTTTCGGATTGGCACTAAACTCAGCAAAGTTGAGCGTGTGGTTTCTAAGGTTTTTGCCTACGTGGGGGTTGGCGAAAACAATTGGGATTCCTGCGTCCTTAAGCATTTTGGCGGGACCGATTCCAGAAAGCATTAAAAGCTGAGAACTATTGATGCCTGCTGAGATAATTACTTTTCTCCGAGTGTAGGCTCGCACGCGTTTACCCTCTTTGAGAAATTCTACGCCAATTGCTCGCTTATTCTTAAATAATACCCGAAGAGCTGTTGATTTAAAGAAAACTTGCAGCTTTCGACCATTGACTCCTTGACCAGCAGTAGTCATGATATCTGATGATAGAAAAGCGGTGGACGCACTTTCTCGCCGTCCATTGGGTTGCTGAAATAATTGCCAACGCATAAAGGGTCCAAGGGGAGTTTTCGGGTCATTGTAATCGAGAATTTTTCGAAATCCTGTTGCTTTCTCGATGGCTGACACTAACTTTTTGGACATTGGTGTTGGATTTTCAGGTGCTTGTCGAATGTCGATCAATCCCTTATAACCATGAACCTCTTTATTGTTTGTCTTTCCATTGTAATTTTCCATTTTTCGGAAACTTCGAGTTGCATTCTTTGGTGACCAAAGAGGTCCCAGCAGCTTCTCCCAATGTTGAAAAACTGCTGACGTAGGTCTTACATACTGCTGTGTGTTAATAGAAGTGCCTCCACCCAATAATCGCCCCGTCGTCCATTCAAAACTTCGTTCATTTACTTTTTCCTGGGGTACTCCTTCTCCTTGCCAAAAATATTGAGGAAGATACAGCTCCTCAAGCTCTAAGGCAAACGTTGAGTTGCTAATTGGCGTGTCCCTATCATTATTTTCTCCTGCTTCCAAGACGAGAACGGATGTTTTTTTATCGTCCGTTAGTTTCTTTGCAATAACAGAACCTGCAGGACCGGTGCCTACAACGATGTAGTCAAAAATGATTTTCTTATCTTTCTGTTTACCTTCGCTCATTCGCTACTCCCCTACATGTACAGTTTGGATCATCCCATTGACTCGAAAGACACATTTGCTCTAAAGAAATTGGGTTAATGTAGGGTATTATTCATGAATGATGATGGTGAATGTTTCTGACCAATCTCATTATTAACCTTGTATCCCATAAAAAAACTCATTCCTTCTACCACGATAGATGGAATAAGCCTAATTCACTTACGATGCTGTTACAATTTTTTCTGTGTTGGACTCGGTAAACTTTCAAACACATACCCATTAATCCCGGCAAAATCCATCTTTTTACGCAACTCACTGACAAACTGGGTAAAATAAAGGCCACGATCCATGCTGCCCGCATATTTTCTCAAGTCGTAATCGTAGGATAATGAATCGTATATGTGCTGTAAATCATCGACCAGCACCTTTTTCATATCCGCTTTTTTAATGGATGGATCGATACTGCATTCGTTCACGAGCGCCTGTAATGTTTCCTTGAGCGCATCGTTGTCATAGGACGGGTGAGAGAGTAAAAATTTCAAATCGTACAAGTCTTTAAACCTCGGCCTGACAATCGTTTGATGCAGCTTCCAAGCAACCTGGATGGACAGGGGCACAGTGTACGGAACCAAAAAGCTTTCCCCGAAGGCAGGTTGGTACTCTAGCGGAACCGGTTCTGCATCCATTTCCAAGTTAAACGAAATATCCAGATTAAGCTCGTTATAGTCATCCGCTTCCCTTGTTTGACCTTTGAAATAATAGGCAATATCCGTATTGATCGTCGGAAAATCATCTGCCATAGCGTAGTCGATATATCTCCAAAATGCATTCTTTCGAAAACTTCTAAACACGACGCCGTCGTTCAGATCCATTTCGGTTACTTGAATCATCCATTGAGTAAATACTTCATGTGCATGTTCGACGTCCCTGATTTTTCCCGCATACAATAAGTCGATATCATCCGCGTCCCGAATCTCTCGGTTGTCCAAATATTGTCTGGTTAAAAGGCTGCCTTTTAATACAAAGGGCATATTCACTAGAGCAATTCTTCTCAATAGCGCTTCCAAAACAACGAGCTCTCTCTCCTCATATTCCAACTCTGCTACATCATCATACGTAATCATCATGATCCTCCATCTAAAAATTAGGAAATCCAGCCGCTGTCCAGTTCTTCGCGGCTGTCATAAATACATAGTTCATATTGTTCTTTGATTAGCCCAATCTGATTTGCTTGCAAAATGGTATGTATCATTTCTACTCGATCGTAAAACTGTTTCGGGCTCTCATATTCTCGGACGGTGATAAATCTCACTTTTCCATTCGCATTCAAAGAGTTTCTCGAAATATGTCCACCATGACCTTCACAGTAATTTCGTAGGGCGGCGACATCATCGACCTGTACTTTGCCATGCCATTCGAAGTAAGGCTTCGAATTTTTTAGGATGGGCTGGTGAAAATACGTTTCTTCCTTTGGAGAAATCTCTACTTTTTTTCGGACGATGGTAAAACCGTTGTTTTGAAACGTAGCTGCAATCTTTTCCATCTCTTTATTGGCTTCATGAAAACCTGGTCGTTTGATTACTCCTGTTATCATCGGTTGATTGATGTAATTTCCCTGATCCAAGACGATCATGACCGGTTTTACTTGTTGCGATTGGCAGAGATCGATAAAAGCTTCCTTTTCATCAAGTTGTAGATCGTTGAAGGTAACATGAAACTCAAATTCCATTACTTCACTCCCTGACGTTCCTTGTATTGCGCAATCAATTTATTTCCTTTTCTTCCTATTTGTATCGACATATCTTTTCTATCTATTAACCGTTTCGTTTAAAAAATAAAAAAGTAGAGGTACGCTGAGAATCTTCTCTCAACATATCTCTACTTCGAATAAGTCCTAGTTGCTAACCATTTAGCTTGGTGGTTGCTGAAAAGTCCAGAGAGTGTACTTTTATGGACCAATGCCCCAAGATTTCATCGAGTCTTAAAGCCTAAGTGCTGACCTTTGAGCCTAAAGAGCTTTGACACGTAAGATTTGAAAGCTGAGCTCTCATCTTTGAGCTTTCATCCTCATATTCGCCAAATAATTTTAGGATGGCCTAGTTAACCCACTAGGCAAAGGACTCTCGTTTATCAGCTATTCAAATGATTAGCAAATCACACTGTTAATCCACAAGATTAATTTTCGTAATGGTATTGGATTCGCTTAAAATAAAATCGACTTCACACTCAAACTCATCGATTTCTTTACTAAGCGTATCCATTTTTTCTTTCAACTTCAATGGGTCTACGAGCTTCGCTTCATTTTGCTCTTTAAATGGTTTGGAGATCGCTTCCATTTCCGTATCCTTCACCTTGGAGTCTTTGCCAAAGTTCGCTTCGAGCAGCTTTTCCAATCGCAGCTGTACTTCTTCATTTTTCTCTTCAACCTGCGTGACAGCGTGGTTGTAATCTCTTCTCATTTTCTCCAGCAATGATTTCTCGTATTGAATGGACGTTTTTCGCTCGATTGCTTCTGCCACTGTCATTCTCTTGTCGCTAATCGTTACCATCGTCTTTGCGTTGGACTCGACGATCAGTGACTTAATTTTTTGTCTTCTTTTTATTAGATCAATGATGGATTGGTAGTTGCGCTCTGTTGTTTCCTCATAGAGTTCTGTTGAAGTATAGCCAGATACTGGCTTATGTCCAATGGCCGAAGACATGAAAGTCGTTTCGTTGATTCCTTTTTGGATTCTTTTATCGAGTAATTTTAATTCTGAGAGTCCTCTTGTGATAGACATTTCCATCGTGTCATTCCTCCTCGTGGAGTTTTGATAGAAGAATTGTTTATGTATATAGGGGTTACATTTGGTAGTTTAATATACAACTTTTTGAAAATGCCTGTCAAATTTCAGCCCTGTTTTATAACCCAGTTTCATAGTCTTCTACCAGATGTGACCAGTAACTTTCAGCATCCTTCATTGGTGCAGGATCGATTTGTTCAAATAACCTACGCAGCTCACACGCGTATTGATATGAAGTGTATTCACCTTGTAGTCTCATTTTCATTGCCACTTCATTTTTTATTAAATGGAACAAGAAAAATGTTCTTACGTTTTTATTCAGCATATAAAGTTGAGGTTCATGAAGGGAGGAAGTAGTGAAAAGACCATCGCTACCTTCTTTTACGTACAGTCCATACGAATTATGTATACCGAAGCACGCATAATGACCGATCGTAATAAATTGTACGCCTTCCATTAACGTTTTTTGAATAGTATCCGTTCCATAGAATACAAAATCATTATATTCCTCTGGCACTCCAATACTAACCATAAAGTCAGCATTATCATGACTAATGCCAAGGCTTATTAATTCATTGTAATCATAATTTTGCACTTCAGTGTCATAATAATCGCGGATCTCTCGAATATCAAAGTCCATGCTCTCACTCCTCCTGTTCTCCATTATTTTAAAAGCTCATTCCTCCCTATAGTCAGGTTGAAATGAGCCTTAAAAAGTTTATCGCGTTATTAACAGTATCAAAGCTGCAAATATAGTCGATATAGCATTCGGACAGCTTCCCCGCGAGTGACCGCCTCGCCAGCTCTAATCTGTTTATCAGCAGGAACATCGATCAAGCGCTGCTTCACAGCCAAAGCCATCGTTGGTTTCGCCCAATCGGAAATCGTGTGTTGGTCTGTGAATTGACTCAAGTAGTCCCCCGTATTCGAAGGGTAATGATAATTTTTCTTTTCATGTAATGATCTTGCACCAATCGCAGCCATTTCTTCTCGGGATATGGTATGATCCGGCCTAAACGTGCCATCCGGATAACCTTTGACGATATCCTTTTTTTCGGATGACGCGATAAATGGAACATGCCATTGCGGCGGATTCACGTCTGAAAAGCTCTCCGTCGCTGTTTCATCCAAAGCGTAAAAAGCTCTTACCAGCATCGCCGTGAACTCTGCACGGGTAAGCGGTGAATCGGGCTCAAAGTTGCCATCTTCTTTCCCTGTTACGATTCCTTTCGATCCCAGAAACTGTACGGCTTGCTGTAACTCAGGATCCCGATTGTCAACATCAGGGAACGTTTTGGTATTACCGTCCACGAAATAAGTACCCGAACTGTTTATTTCGGCTTCCATGCCGTTATTGTACGGATTGAACTTCCCTCCGATAGGTTGCGTTACTTTCCCATTCGTATAGAACACGCTATGATGTGTCGCGTCCGCCTGATTTGCAGGCAGAATGAGCCCGATGTTGCTAGATACGTTCGAAAGCTCCTGCCCTTGTTCATCTAAAAATTGTACGTGATATCCGCCGTTATTGTTTTCGACCAAGCGAATAACGATAACCGGGAGCGAATGGAACAGGCGATTTACAGTCGCAAGGTTAAACGTCAGTTTCGCATCCCCCGCATGGACGGTAAGATAGTCGACATCCTTACGATTCGTGAAGCTATCCTTATAAAGTTTGACTGTAAAACCTTTTTGTTCAGGCAAAGACAAAACTTCCCCATTTACGACCAACTCTCTAGCAAGGGCAATGTTGTTTTCCGATAGCGTCTGCTCCACCGCAGTCTTAGCCTTTCGCGCATTGTCAGCTACGCGGTCAATTAACTCGGGCGTGATGACGAGTTGGCCGTCAACAAGCTCTGGCTTTTCGCTGCTTGCGGCTGTAATAACTAGCTCTCCTGCTTGGGTCAGTCCCTCCACAATACACGGACGCTGTCTATCAGCGACAGGAACCGACTGGACGGCAGTGTAATATGTCTCGGACAGCCTATTACTGTCGACGACGTACAACAAAAAGTAAGCGGTCACGTCCGGAGAACCAGCTCTGCTTGCAGTTGCCCGCACAATGGTCTGCCCGGGTTTGTTCGCTTTTACGACCTGTGTACCATTCACATTCGATAAGGTTCCTATGCTCGGATCGTCAATGGTGTACGTCATTTTTGTCCCGGGAAGCAGATTATTTACCGCAATGAATTGTTTGTTCCCAGGTTGCAGCATCGTGACATACGGATAGAGACTCATTTCCGGTGTAGTTCGTATCACTGGCTGGGCAGTTGTTCCAGAGCGATTGTCAGTTGGTTTGTCTGCTTTCTCTGAACGATTACGAGCTACCGTTTCATCTGTGAAAACAACTAGCTTCGGCAAGGCAATCGAATCTGCCCAAGCCCACAAAGTCTGATCCTTTTTTAATACATAGTAATACCTATTTTGTGGGGAATAGTCATTTTGGTATATAGAAGCGATGTCCGTAAGCTCTGGGAAAACTTTATCGTTGTTGTCCACTGACCAAAGCTGATCGTCTTCTCGGAAGGCATACGTTTTATCGATATTCCGATCTCTTATGGAGTCAAATTGCACGATCGTTCGCGCGTCTTTTGCTGCATGTAAATACAAAGGATATTTTTTCGTGTCAGCAGTTGGCCAAGACAAGACAGTGCCATCTTTCATATAAGCATAGCTGGTAGAAATGCCCGGCTCTATCTTGACGATATTAGCAAATCCGTTCATCTGCTCTGGACTTGTGTTTTTCGAGCGGTTATTCGGCAGATACGAATTTGCCTTCCATCTCCAAATCGTACCGTCCTTTTTCACAGCGAATACGATGCCGGCAGCCATTTTAATGGATATGACATCATCTAGCAGCTTTGTTCGGACCGGAACGGGTGTGGCCCCCTTCGTGGTACCTATTTCACTTCCCAAACTCCATACGGAACCATCTGATTTTAGTACGAACAAGACCTTGTAGGCACTATTATAATTCGCGACTAGTGACGTTACATTTTTCAAATCTTTGATTTGCTTCGGAGCACTAGTCGTACTCGTTTCAAGAGTGGTGCCGGGGGCGGCGTCCCAATACCACACCGTTCCGTCATTTTTTAGGGCCGCGTAGTTAACAATATAGTTACCCCGGGCCGACTTCCTTTTGACTGTCATCTCCTTCACATTCTGCAAGCCCGGAATTTGCATCTTCTTGGCTTTATAGAATGGATCTGAAGAACTAAGAGGATGTCCATAGATGTACCAAGTCCATACGGTTCCATCTTTTTTCGACAGTAGCACATTATCGTTAAGGATGTGGTAATCCTCCCCGATACGTGTATATTGCTGTTCGTAATCAACTCTTGTGTCATTCCCATTGGCTTGTACCGTATTAAATTGGGCCGTCAGGATTAACACAAGGCTTAACAATGCTGCCATCAATCGTTTCATTGTTGTCCTCCACCAAAAATCTCCTCGATAGTCTAGTTGCTCTGTCTCTCTAATTACCATAATTTGCACTACGCTTTATATTAACAGAACAAGAAATATTTACAATCAACTACCTAATTGAAGCAGAATATGGTGGTGGGCTTGTCGGGCCGCATGAAAAGGTCCGGAAAAGCAAAAAACCAGGGCCTACTCTCCCTGGCTAATCCTATGTTACAGAAGTCCTTCTCGTTTCCCTTTTTGTACCGCGTCTTCCCGATTCCGCACTCCGAGCTTGTCATACAGAGCAGACGCATAGTTACGAACAGTCCCGTCTGACAAATACAGCTTGGAAGCGATCGTTTTATAGCGCATACCTTGGGAAAGCATCTGCAAAATCTCCTGCTCCCGCTTCGTTAACCCATAAGAATTCTCGTCTTTTTCGGGTGCAATGAGCAAATCTTCCTGTTCGTTTACCGGCTGTTCATCCAGCATTTTATGAAACAGGTCCTGTGCAATCATCGTTCCACCGCGATGGACCAGGCGAATCGTTTCCGCAAGCTCGCGTGATTCAATCGATTTCAAGAGATAACCGTCTGCACCACTACGCATGATTTCCTTGGCTTTTTCCGTATCCTGAAACGTAGATAGGACAAGGACACGAATGCCAGGCCATTTTTCCTTGATTCGTTTAGTCGCAGTGATCCCGTCCATATTCGGCATTTCCAAGTCCATCAGCACTAGGTCTGGTTCTAGCTCCTCGCACAGCTCCACAGCCTGCGCCCCATCTTCGGCCGTCCCGACTACCCGCAGGTCCCGCTGTCCCTCGAGTATGGTGCGCAAGCTATCCCGAATAAACGAGTGATCATCGACGATAAACAAACGAATGATCTCATCGGCGCTCTCCATCAGCCTCGGCACAAAACAAGTAACGAGCGTTCCTTCTCCTCGCTCTGAGTATACGGATACTCTTCCTTGCAAATGAGCGGCTCTCTCTTTCATTGCCGTGATCCCGAAGCCATCCTCCCAATTTTCCACCCCGTGACCGTTATCCTGTACCTCAAGCCTCGTCTGTTGTTGCTCAAAATGCAAGGAAACGACGATGTCCGTAGCCTGCCCGTGGCGTACAGCATTCGTCAAAGATTCCTGCAAGCAGCGAAATAAGGTCATTTTCACCTGCTTACCAACAGGATACTCTTCTCCAATCGCACGAAACCGCACATTCACCTTTGCATGTGTCTGAAACTCCTCCGCAAGCTGCCTCAGCGAATGAACCAAGGGAAGCGTTTCTTGCGGTGACCCCATCTGATGCAAGTACCCTCTCACTTCCTTCATGCCGTTTCGCGCAAGCTTCAGGAGAGAGTCGAGCTTTTGCGTCCCTTCCTGCGACACCACATCCTGACGCAAGGTTTCCATCCCCATGATGATCGAGACATAGGAATGCCCCATCGTATCATGCAGATCCTTGGAGAGCCGGTCCCGCTCTTCCAGCAGCGTCACTCTCTCGATTTGGGTGAGGTACTGCTCCAGCACACTGTTTTGCTTGCGAATAATTTCATTTTGCCGATGATTGACGATAAGCAAATGAAAGGCAAACCCCACCACATAAGCAAGCCCTACTTGCGGGAATATCTGGAGCAATTCAATTTTCCGCGAAAAAAACATAATCAGCAGTGGGATGAAAACAATCGTAATGGGAGCCGACCAGCGATATGATTTCTCCGCACTATTGGCGGCAATCAAAAAAGCTGGCATCAAAAAAGTAAGGTACGCCTCCGGAAACATAGACGTGAGATAAATCGATAATCCGCCAAACATGAGCATTTCTGCAATCAGGTAGTAACGATAGTTCAGCAGTAAACAAATCCACGGGACGGAAAAAACCATAACTTCCCATAAAATAACAATCCATAAGGGTAGAGTAAGAGAATCTACATATTGTGCGGTCGTAACGGTGAGAAAAAAGCAAATAAGCAAACGTAAAAAAAGCATCACCCAGTCATACCAGGCCCATTGTTTTACGATATCTAACAAACCATCATCTCCTAATTGCTTTGAACATCAAGCGGGTATACCCTCCAATTAATTGTACCAGTCCGTTCCCAATCATGGAGCACCCGATCATGAGTATGAATCCTAAACTCATAATTTGCAATGCCATCAGATCTGAATCCACCCGGATCTCGAAAAAAGTTAACTCCAAATAAGGATAGAGCAACGGTGTGACCACAAAACATATGGGGGCAATGTAGATGAGCACTCCGATCACCAGAGAGATACAGCCTATGACAAATTTTTGCATCAGCCAATAAACCGAAATCCAATTTTTCACATTCATTAATTCCGCCTTTGCCTGCATCCATTGATTTCCCTCTGCTCTTTGTCTCGTTTCCAAAGGCTCTATCGAAATATCCGTATAAATTTTCGTCTGAATACGTTCATGCTGGACAAAGGTTTGGGTTGTACGCAACACATTGGTAAGCAATGGAATTCCCACTACGGTAAATGACAAGCCCAAGCCAAGCACGATACTGACCATGTAAAAACACAGATAAAATACCCCCGAAACAAATGTATACAGCAAAAAGATAACATTTTGAACGTTACGCATAATCGCTCTTTTCATCTAAGTTAATTCTCTCCTATCTATACTTTTTCCGACACACTGATGACGGTCTGCCCTTACCGTAATCCGCTGCGCGTCACATGAGCCAGTGCCAAAATGTCATATAACAGGCTAAGTCATGTCATTTCATCAAAATCATTTTGTCAGTCGGAAAAGTGATGACAGAAAGTAACTACCGAGTATGACGCGAGCTTTGCCATACTGTGCTCAAGCGCTCACTCTCAGAGTCGGTGCGTCAAACGGTGTTGCCAACCCAAAAAGGAGAATCGCACATGAAAAAAGTGATACAAAAAATGAGTCTCGTCGTTTTTCTTCTCTCCACAACCTTGATTACCGCATGCACACAGTCGCTCGGTGCTGTTGAATCCACTCATACTGCTTCCATTGCTGCCCAAGGACCGGTGGATGCCAAAGAAATAGAAGCGTTTTTCGATCCACTGTTTGCAGAGAAAATGAAAGAATATAATGTGGCTGGTTCCAGCTTTGTTGTCGTCCGTGATGGCAAAGTCATCGTGAACAAAGGCTACGGCTTTGCTGACAAGGAAAAGAAAATCCCTGTTGATAAAGACACGGTCTTCCAAATTGCCTCTGTATCGAAAACCTTTACCGCCTTGGCTGCCATGCAGCAAGTCGATGCGGGTAAAATTGACCTGCATGGCAATATAGAGGAATATCTCGGTGGGCTAAAAATTCCGAATAAGACAGGAAAACCGGTCAGTATGTACGACTTGCTCACCTACGCACCCGGCTTCGCATTTCCTGACGAAACTACCTTTACCGGTCCACAATACATCGGGCAGGACATCTCTATGGATGAATTCCTTTCAAAGCACACGCCGGTCATCATCCGACCACCTGGCGAAGCCTATACGTATGATAATACAGGATTCTTACTCGCTGGCTACGCCGTGGAAAAAGCAAGTGGAATCCCCTTTGCCCAGTATATGGATGAAAAAGTGTTCAAGCCTCTCGGAATGAACTCGACCAGTGTACGTTTGAAGCCTGAGCTCATGAAGAGAATGGCTGCCAATTACGATCTTAATGGCGAGCCACGTCCGCTAGAAGGACACGCTCCAACTGATGGTCCGCAGGGAAGCATTATATCAACAGCAGAAGACATGGCAAAGTACATGATCATGCAGCTGCAAAACGGAAAATTTGACGGCAAGGAAATCGTCAGCCAGAAAAGCATGGAATTGATGCATACGCACCAGATTTTCGCGGATGACATCCCGATCACAACCGTAGGCTTTGAAAACTATTTTCCAGAGTATACAAATGGTCAGCACGTTGTTTTGAAGGGCGGAAACATGCCAGGCCATTCTTCCCTGATGGTATTAATCCCGGAACATAAAACCGGCTTTTTCATGTCCTACAACAATGATACAATGGTTAGCGCTGATATTTACAAAGAATTCATGGATCATTATTTCCCAGAAACAGAAAAAAAAGCTGAGCCTGTTTACTTGCCCTTGAGTGAAGCGGATGCGCAAAAATATTTCGGGCTGTATCAAAATACGCGTGCCTATTGGACACGCACTTCTATTACCTATGAGAATGGATCACTCGTGCTTGAGGGTAAGGAAAACGGAAAACAAAAGCTGCGAATGATTCGCCCATTGCTATTTGTAGATGAGGCAGGCGAAAAAGTCGCGTTCAAGGAAGACAAAAACGGTAACATCAAATACTTCTATCATACAACGCCAAAAGGCATTAGCCTTGTTGCCGATTCACAAAAAATGGAAATGGAAAAGACATACTCAGACGTCCCTAACACTAGCAGCTATAAGACCCATATCAACAACCTCAGCGCCTTTTCCATTATGGGAGCGAAATCAGGAAGTAAATTTGATCCTACAGGGACCATGACACAAGGCGAATTTGCTGACGCCCTGATCAAAGCAGAAGGCCATTACGTAATGGCCGGGAGTGAAGACGGGCTTAGACAGCAATTGGCCGCGGGCATCCCTAATTTGAACCCATCGGCACCAATCACAAGACAAGTCGCTGCTGCCATGATCCAAAATTTAAAGCAGCTTGAACCTGTTTCAACCAGCAAAGTGACGCTGCAAGACACAGCCGACACATGGGCAAAAGATGCGATCACTGCTCTCGTTTCACAAGGCATCGTCGATCCTGACACGAAGGTAAACGCAGATGGCTCTTTCACATTCCGCGCAAAAGATTTACTGAAGCGTCAAGAAGCCAGTGCCTTGCTTGACTTAGCATTTGGTTACTATTCATTGCCGATTAAACGATAAGCATCCTTTTCCTCTTTTTGGGATAAAGTAGGGACTTGTTGTATACCCTACTCCTTTGAGGGAGGTGACTGGTCGTGGAAAATAGCGATAAACACAGGGGACAAGCTGAACAAAAAGATTCAAGTGACTTGAATGAGAAGGAAATCGAGCTTCAGCATCAATTTCAAATGTTCCCTACCCCTGATGAAAAACGCGCTTCAAAAGTGATTACCGAGCTGAAAGATTAATAACTACTCTCCCCCACTTTAAGGCTGTCGAGAAACTCGGCAGTCTTTTTCATATGCTCTTAGAACCTGCGTATGAGCCAATGCCAAAATGTCATATGACAGAAAGTGACTACCGAGCATATGACAGAAAGTTACTTCCGAGTGTGACACGAGCTTTGCCATACTGTGCAAAGCGTTCACTCTCGGAGTCGGTGCGCCAAAACGTATTAGCAAAACCCAAAGGAGAATCCCACATGAAAAAGGCTGTTCAAAAAATGAGTCTCACGGTTTTTCTTCTCTCCACGACCTTGATTGCCGCATGCACGCAGCCGCTCAGCGCTATGGAATCCAATCAGACTGCTTCCATTGCTGCCAATAATATAAAAGGACCGCTGGATGCCAAAGAAGTAGAAGCATTTGCCGATCAACTGTTTGCAGAGAAAATGAAAAAATTTAATGTGAATGGTTCCAACTTTGTTGTCGTCCGTGATGGCAAGGTCCTCGTGAACAAAGGATACGGCTTCGCTGACAAGGAAAAGAAAATTCCTGTTGATAAAGACACGGTGTTCCAAATTGGCTCTGTAACGAAAACCTTTACCGCCTTGGCTGTCATGCAGCAAGTCGATGCGGGCAAAATAGACCTGCATCGTAATGTAGAGGCATATCTCGGCGGGGTAAAGATTTCCAATAAGACAGGAAAACCGCTCACTCTGTTCGACATGCTTACCTACACAAGCGGCTTCGATTTGCCTGACATCACTACCTTTACCGGTCCACAATACATCAAGCAGAACATCTCGATGGATAAATTCCTTTCTGAGAATAATCTGCCGACCGTTGTCCGACCACCTGGCGAGGTCTATACGTATGATAATACTGGATTCTTACTTGCTGGCTACGCCGTGGAAAAAGCAAGTGGAATCCCCTTTGCCCAGTATATGGATGAAAAAGTGTTCAAGCCTCTCGGAATGACCTCGAGTAGCATACTCTTTAAGCCTGAGCTCTTGAAGAGAATGGCTGCCCATTACGGTCCTAATGGCAAACCACAGCCGATAGAAGGAGTAATGCCAACTGTTGCTCCGGACGGAAGCATTCTATCAACGGGAGAAGACATGGCCAAATACATGATCATGCAGATCCAAAACGGAAAATTTAACGGCAAGGAAATCGTCAGCCAGAAAAGCATGGAAATGATGCATTCTTACCAGATTTTCGCGGAAAAGGACATCCCGCTCACGACAGTAGGAGGGTTTGAAAACCTTTATAAAGAGCCGGCAAATGGTCAGTACGTTGTTTTCAAGGGTGGAAACATTACTGGACATGCTTCCCTGATCGTTTTGATCCCTGAACAAAAAACCGCCTTTTATATGTCCTACAACAATGATTCGGACATGAGATCCGATATTTTCAAAGAGTTCATGGATCATTATTTCCCGGAAAAAGAAAAAGAGGAGCCTGTTTACTTGCCCTTGAGTGAAGGGGATGCCCAAAAATATATCGGACTGTCCAAAACACGCGTGGCTTTTGGAACCGTACTTCTATTGCCTACGAGAATGGCTCACTTATGGTGGAAGATGCAACAATTGGAAAACAAAAGCTGCGCATGATTCATCCACTACTGTTTGTAGATGAGGATGGCAGTAAAATCGCATTCAAGGAAGAGAAAAACGGTAACATTAAATACTTCTATTATTCCACGCCAAAAAACGTCTCACTTGCCGTTGCCCATTCACAAAAAATGGATAGGAAAGAGACTTACTCAGACGTATCTAATAGCAGTAGCTATAAGACCTATATCAACAATGTCAGCGCGCTTTCCATTATGGGGGCAAAAACAGGAAGTAAATTTGATCCTACAGGGACCATGACACAAGGCGAATTTATTGACGCCCTGATCAAAGCACATGGCTGGTACGGATTTCCCGGGGATGAAGCCATCAATAGACAGCAATTGGCCGCAAGCATCCCTGATTTGAACCTTTCGGCACCTATCTCAAGACAATCCGCTGCTGTCATGATCCAAACTTTGAAGCAGCTTGAACCGATGGCAACCAGCAAAGTAAAG
The DNA here is from genome assembly GCF_000282075.1 of Brevibacillus sp. BC25. Taxonomy (NCBI): domain Bacteria; kingdom Bacillati; phylum Bacillota; class Bacilli; order Caryophanales; family Paenibacillaceae; genus Brevibacillus; species Brevibacillus sp. BC25. The sequence goes on along the minus strand of NZ_AKIX01000082.1, from coordinate 29,134 downwards.
CTGCAAGACACAGCCGATGCATGGGCAAAAGATGCGATCACTACTCTTGCTTCACAAGGCATCGTCGATCCTGATACGAAGTTAAGCGCAGATGGCTCTTTCACATTCCGCGCAAAAGATTTGTTGAAGCGTCAAGAGGCAAGTGCCTTGATTGATTTGGCGTTTGGCTACCATTCTTTGCTGATTAAGTGGTAAGTAGCTGTTTGCTCTTATTTGGGAAACTTTCTCTCGCCCACGGCTGTCGAGTAACTCGGCAGCCTTTCTTCTTTCAGAAAAAAAGCCGCTTATGGGACACTAGATTCTCGCCAGAACCTTCATCTCTGCGAGACTCTCGTGCTTTCTGACAGTAGCCTCTCTCGCTAAGTACTTCCCTGATTCGAATAGAAGAGTCTACTTTTAAAATTTGTTTGCTGAAACAAAGCAAGAAATGCTCGAAGCTGAGATGGAGTTCTCTCTTGGATACGCTAAGCATGACATGAAAAAGAAAAGGACAACAAATAGCCAATAATGGATACAGCAAAAAGACTCTTACGATTTTTGTCGTAAACGCAAAGCGAATGGTGAAGCTCATAGAAAAATCAACGAAGTGATCAAAAGTGGGATCATCCCTGAACCGAGTTGGTAGTCGTTTGGAGAGCAGAGCGTTTGTACTTGTGAAAAGTCGAGCGCTTTTTTCTATTTCGGAAGAATGATTGCGGGGAGCGCAAAAGAAATACGGAAATACGAAATAGCACTTTCGGTGAAAAATATAAAATTTTGGATTAAAGGTAGTGACCAGGAGAGGTTGAATACAAGTACAGCAAGAGCGTGTTTTGTCAGCGATGGATGTAAAAGAAACCACAACACGGCGGTTAGGTCGCATTGTGGCGTTGTTTGTTGTATTGTACGATATTGTATTAGTATTGTAAGTTGTTTAATAATCCGAACAAATCCATAAATTAATCAACATGTCCATTGTCAAGGGCATCCAAGGTTTCATCACTTATATCAAGTGGTTCCCTTTTAACTCGATTTGCAAGCGAAAGAAAATCAGTAGCACCCGCTACATTCAAATAACCTCCCCTTATAAAGAAATGGCCACCTCTTTCATATAGCTTTATTGCTGGCTCAAACAAATCTTTATTATCAATAGCAATTTGATTTCCTTCATCAATGAGTGCGTTTAACTCTAAATAACTGGTAGCAATTTCTCTAACATAACTATTGTCAATCTCCTTTAGTATTTGTAATTCATCAACACTCACTTGTGACTTAGTTATCGAATTTGAAATGATAATAAAAGGATACCTACAAGGCCCAGGATAACACCGGAAAAATATTGATGCTCTTCTTAAGTATTCTTGACTCAAATGAACATGTGATCTTGCTTGCTTGTTTCCAATATAACTCCAATCTATTGCAGAAATACGCTTAATTGCCTGATTAAAATTTCCCATCAATTATTTCGCTCCATCTTCTCTATTTTTATTGCCCAAAAACTTTTTTCGAATAATAGTCATATGCTCCAGGGAGTTCAAATGAAGGTTGATCAGAAGCTACATCATGTGCACCAGGAGGATCTGAACCAAAATAATCACTATCTTTTTGATACGAGCCAGGATTTTTATATGGTAGCCTTATTTCATTTTTTCACTTTCAGTTAATTCATGTTTAGCTAAATCTTGAAACCACTTTTTTTGTTTTGGATCCAGCTCACCTTTTTGTGCCCATTTCCATATAAACCTAACTTCTAAATCAGGAGTAAAGTGGCCTACTCTATAACTTTGATTATCTAAAGGATGTTATGTGTATCAAAAAACATGTGTTGTTTCATAGCCCTAATTTCTTCTATTGTCATACCAGTATTTTTTGCAACCTGCTCAATATCAGTCATACCAACACTTCTAATATCATCATGATGCAGCTTTATATTCTTTTTCTTGAAATTCATCCATAAATGTGGGTTTATAATCATCTACACGCTTGTATTCATTCCAATCAACCTTTTTAAGGGTAGGTATTGATTCTGGAGCATTACCAGTCCCCTAAGTTGTAATCTTAAACTGGGGAATATAGAAACTGGGAATCGTTTTACCAATCACCACCATTCTATCATCCTGCTTGACGGTCTGTTAGGGGAGTAACCAGCCTGTATTCCGTCTTGTTCTTCATCATGCTAAAGATGATATTTACAAGCCTTCTCATAAGCGATTAGGTCAATCAGAATCAGCTTCTCATAATGTGTTAAGCCGTAGCACCGATGGATTTTAAGTGGCACTTTTGTAAACCCCTTATGCTGTGATGTCAACTGACTCTCTTGACTTACCTTGTCCATGTACTCATTATCGGCTTGACGATTCTGATTCCTTTTACCTTCCTTCTCGCAATTTAGTTCTGCCCGCGGCGGCTATGAAGTTAGGAAGGCGGCTAGCCTACACGTTACCTTACCTGTTATATGTCAACTGGTCGTCACCAGATTCATTACTTCACAGTAACAATCGCGATAACTTGCCATTCTGTTGCTGATAAAATCAAAAATATTTTCGATTTAGCCCCCACTACTATTAATTGTCGTGCAGCACATCCTTAAAGGTGCGATTGGTTAGTTTCTCATCCTCTCTATCAGGGCGACGTTCTTTACAGTTGCGATTGATTTCAAAAAACTGCGAGAAAACGAAGCTAACAAAAAACAGGTCAATCATGGTGGTATCTGACCATAATCGACCTGTTTAACGTATCGGAATAGCACTTTTTAGGGTATAAAGCCAAAGCATTGATGTGCGTACAAATAAAACGAAAAAGTCTTTATTCCAATGCAACTTGAGTTAAGTCTACTTAGATTCATCTGCCCTACTCATTCGGCACTGGGTGAGGTCTACTCATCAACAAACCGCCCTAGGATAAAAGACCACAATACGGGTGGCTATCTCGTATTGTGGCAATGTTGGGTGTATTGTACGATCTTGTTGTTGAGCTTGTAACCGGATTTACACAAAACTTTTTACATACCTAAAATAATTACTCGATTCTCTTTAGTCGTATAATGAAATTAAATATTCAGAAAGAGTATCGCTGACTTTCTTAAACTCCGTTAGATTAAGACTTTCATCGTAAAGATATACTGAAGGATTATCACCCTCATCCAAATTGAAAAACCAAAACATATATCCTTGGTGCATCATAAACACAAACTGATTATCTGTGAGTTTTTTTGAGAAACTATTTTCCTCTAAAAGTTCTACAGCCCATTCTTTTAACTCTAATATATACTTCATAGTATAATGTGTACCAGTCAAAAACTCTGCACCATTCCCAAACTTACTCATAAAATCTAAATAATTCGAGGGCAGCGTTTTTGTTGGAGAAAAATGTTTTAATTTTGTTAGCTCATCTTCACTACAAGGCTTCATTGGGTATGATTTTTTTTCTAATGTTAATAAGAATTCCTTTAAATCATCCTTATTTGAAATATCCATGTTAAATCTCCTCCATATTCTACTCAATTCAAGTCATCCAAGATTTGAACTCTCGTGACTTTGATATTCGGAAAATCAATTTGAAATTGATCAATAATATCATTACAACTTTTACAAATAGGGTTATGTGAAATAATTTCAATACTGCCTTCAACATCAGGATTATTTTTGAACCTTTCTCTCAGATATTCTATCATCTTTTGCTCTGTATCTTGCAACCTTCCTTTATTATCTGACCCACTATATTTATAGTGATTTTCAGGTGGTCTGGGATAGTTATCCTTATGATTTGGATTATTTGGATCATACCCACTCATTGATTCAAGATTTATTGATTCACCATCTATTTCCCCCTTAGTTAATGCGACATTTTTAGTTTTTCCTGCGTTAAACCTCTTCCTCACATCATCTATCAATTTCTTATCTTCTTCGGTCGCTTCCCTAAAAACTCTGTTGACAGAACCAGCTTTTCCCGTCCCCTCTTTACCATTATCACTACGACGATGATTACCACCACCGCCATTACCCCCAGACAAATCATCATGCCGAACCCAATAAACCCTATATTGACCCGAATGAGCGTCTCTGAAAACAGCAACTCCACCAAGCATGTTCCCCATCTGCTTGAGAAGCTTATCAACCTCTTTTTGTAATTCCTCGATCGATTTTGGAAAACTCTTAGCCTGCGTCTTTAGCTTTCCACCCTTTAGTGATGCGCTACTGTTCCCGTTGTTATCTACGCCATCGATTAGTAATCCCGTTCTATTTCCACCGTCTCGTTTTCCACGTTGGGCATCGATAATAACTACGAATTTCATCCATAAGCTGCTCGTATACACCTCGTGCCTAAGCGATAGACCTCATTTATTTTTTTACTTCCTGTGCTAGTTGCTGGTTCTTCAACTTTCTGCCACTACCTGTTCACGTTTTGCCATTCGTTCCTTCCTCCTTTGATTTTGAACATACAAAAAAAGCTCATCCCTACTCATGATTCAAGTTGGAAAGAGCTTTTGAAAGTTTATCAAGTGTTTGAGTTGTTTAGTGTTTGGTTTGTTGGTCGTATTGTACGATCTTATTGTTGGGATTGTAAGTGTATTTACAAAATATATCTTGGCAAACCATTATTTAAATAACAACTCACATACAATTTTCAAAAATCCACCTTTTCGCTTGTTCTTTATCTAAGGTAATTGGTTCTTCTGGAGTTCCAATATTTATACTAATAATATTAGCCTTCTCAATTCCCTTAACATTTTTGAAGCTTGCACCCTTTACTAAAACATCTTCAAAAAAAGAATCTTCAATGTTTGCATTATCCAGTTTTGAATTTCTAAAGTCTACACTACTAAAATAACAAACATTTAACTCAGCATTCGAAAGATCAGCTCCCAAAAAAATGGTCTCTGCACTCTCACAATCTGTAAATTTTGAGTTTCTGAGATTAGAGTAACTAAAATCCGCATAAGAAACATAACCTTTATAGAAATTAGCCCCGTGTAAATAAGTATTTCTAAACGTTGAAGAATATAGCCAAGTTAAAATAAAATTTCCTTTTTCTAAGTTCATACTATCAAACGAACATTCAATTAACCTAGCTTCTTTAAAGGAAAAATTGGACAAGTGGAGACCTTCCAGATTTATTTCGTCAAGTACCAATTTCTCCCCCTCCCTCCCCACTGAGTCTAACCATACTTGATGTAATTCAAATTTTTTAATTATACTTTTTTCATCTACCATTCTAATCACCCTTTTTATGGATACCAAATAATCCTATCTGCAATACCTTCCTTACTCACTGCATCTTTTAGTTGAGCAACATGTTCCGGGATTAGCCCTCTAGTGTCAATTATTATATTGATATCTTTATTTAATTTTTTATACATATTTTCCAGTGTTCTTTTCACACTAAATGCTCCCTTTTTAGGGTTTGTGTGACCATTAGGATAAGATTCATAACTCTTAACATCCCAACGTTGCTTAGTAGGTGATGATTCATCATAGAATTCAGCGCCACCAGAATCCCTTTTAATTTTGCCTAGTTCCCCTCTTTCTTCTACAGCTAAACCTACTTCTCTTTCCTTTTCGCCTTGTTCATCTAAAACATAGCCTCTATCTGGGTCTGTAGCCAATTCATCCAATTCCTTTTGGCTTCTACCCCCAGTATAATTTCCATCCTTGTCATACAGGTTAGGCTTATTAGCTTCACCCGTCCCCTCATTACCATTTTCACTACGACGATGATTACCACCACCGCCATTACCACCAGACAAATCATCATGCCGCGCCCAATAAACCCTATATTCACCCGAATGAGCGTCTCTGAAAACAGCAACTCCACCAAACACGTTCCCCATCTGTTTTAGAAGCTTATCAACCTCTTTTTGTAATTCCTCGATCGATTTTGGAAAACTCTTAGCCTGCGTCTTTAGCTTCCCACCCTTTAGGGATGAGCTACTGTTCCGGTTGTTATCTGCACCATCGAGAAGTAACCCCGTTCCATTTCCACCTTCTCGTTTACCACGTTGGGAATCCCCATCTGGACCTAAGTCAATTGTCTGTTTAGCTGCCTGTTTGTAGGCAGACAAAGCCCCACGGCTTACCACTAGCTCGGCGATAACCAAATCTTGCTTGCCTCTATTTCGGCCTTTTTCGTAGCTTTCTTCGATAGACCTGGTCCACATGCCGCCTTGTGTGTCTTCCAACATGTATTGCCCATCTTTTACAAAGGGTTCTATGACATCGCTGTAGACTCCTTTTGCACCTGACCAAGCCGTTTCTAATGCATCTGTTCCTATTTCTCTCGCCGATTTATTTCCCGTGAGTACATCTCCAGCGTAATTCAAGGCATTGGTAGCACGATCCGCGACTCCCTTTGCCATGATATTTCGCTCGGTAAGTGATCCTACCTCTTTACCACTTACCCCTTCATAAATTTCTTCGGAGTTGCCGAGCATTAATGCGGTAAACGCAATATCTGCTGTATCAACCACAGCACCCCACAAAGCAGATAAACTATCTCCCCAGAACTCTTTGTTCCCCTGCGTTTCTGCGTCAAAATTTGCCCGCATTCGCTCTTTTTTCACCGCTTCAATACCTTTAGCCTGCACTTGTTTTTCAAATTCACTAAATAGCCGGTCGTACTTCGTTCGTTTGCTCGCATCCAGCTTAATCTCCTCACTGCTGGATTTGTTTTCCTCCAATAGTTCTATCGTATCCGACGCCGTTTTCACGTTCAAGCTCTCAGTCCCGGACAAATACACAGCCGCCCCACTCAAGCTCAGCGCACCACTCGCACTGATATTCACATTCGAGGTACTGTTCAGACTGATGCCCACATCCTTGTTCATCGAGATGTAGAGCATCCCTTCCTGAGCAGTCATCGTCAGCTCTTTATCCCCGAGCGTGAACTCTTTCCCCTGCGGATTCCCAAACGTCTTCACACCGGGGTCCTGCATTTGCCGATCTTGCTTCTCAGCGGCCGCTCCTTTGGGCGCATGGCGCACGGAGTTCATGACCATGCCGTCGTCTTCATCGGCGCTTGGGAAATACAGCTTTACCTTCGAGCCGAGCTCGGGCATGAGATACAAAATTTGGTTGCCCTCCGCCGCATACGGGAACCACTGGGCCTTGCTTAGCTCTTGCTTTTTGTCCATGTTCAGGTGGAGTTTGACCTGATTGCGACCGATTTGAATGACTTTTCCGTCGATCGCCGCACCGATGATGGCCTTGTTGTACAGCTTCGTTTGCTTGACGGATTCAGGCACGGCGCAGACGTAGCTCCATCTCAGGAGTCCCTGCTCCAGCTTCCCAGTGACTTTCGTAATGACAAACGTTTGCCCTTCCCGCTGCACCTCATCCCCGATTTGTAGCAGGTCGTCGTAATCGAAGGTGTACGTCGTGTACTGGTACTCGCTGACGGACGAGGAGCCGTTTGCTGCTTTTTTCATGTACGGCGCGATGGCCCGGTTGACCTCGTATGGTGATTCTTCTTCCAGCTTGATTTGCTTGCGACCCTCGGGCATGCCGATCCACAAGCGTACCTTATGCGCACTCAAATCCGGTACGAGGACGGCTCCGACATGGGACGCGATTCGTTTTAAAAAAGTCCAGTCTGTCTCCTCGTACTGCATGATGAAGTTACCCTGCTGGCGGTCGTCGAAGGCTTGATCGATGACATCTCCACCGTGATAGACGGACATGATCTCGTCTACAACATCCCGGTACAATCGATTCACTTCTTGAAACGAACGTATTTTTACACTCATGTCCAGCGCATATGTATGCGAGACGGCCTTTATCGTGACGTAGTGAATGTCTCGTACGACCTTGATCTCCACATGATCCAGCCGCCCCATGAAAATCGGCTGTTTTTGCCCGTCTTCCACCTTGTACAGCTCGATGGGATCGTGGGTGCCGGCACGATTGATGATCTCGTCCTCTTTGTCTTCCGGAACAATTCCTGTAATCGTGAGCTTGGCGTGTGTGCCTGTTTGATGGACGAACTCTAGCTGATCTAGCCGAATCGGTCCATATGGCCAAACGACTTTTATATCCTGATAAGTCATGACGCCGTTTGTACGCTGCATGTTCTCCCCCCTCCTTCTCTAGCAAGCGCGGGAAGCGTCAATCCTGACCGTCTTTTTCAATCGTGATGATGCCTGACAGATTACAGACTAGCTGCGACTTGCTCAGTAAGGCATGCTCGTTGTCGATGAGCACATCGTGCTTTCCATCTGTCCATTTCGAGGTCGTCTGTGGCACACACAGTCCTCCTCCTGCCGCTGTGCAAAACCCAAAGCATCCGATATTCACTCCGGGGACGTGATCGGCAACATTCATGACAGGCTTGTCTAGGCTATAAACGCCATGGCACAAGGGCAAATTCAATATGCCGGGGTCAGTTCCCTTGCTGCACTTGAGGGTCGCTCCCCGCACGACATATGAGTACTCGGGGCTGAACAACCCCATTGCAAGTGCTTGAAGTAACGCTAGCATCTTTAGACCTATCCCCCTTTCCAAAAAAATCCTCTGCAAGCAACTTCCATAATTCGTCTTATTTTTACATTCCATCTAATAATCGGGATAAACTGGAAAGTAATTTATGGGTCAAACGTCCTGTTTCCTTATTTTTCTAAATTACCCAAAAAGGCCTCCACCAACTCTGCAATGGTTGGGGAAGCCTTCTTGAAAGAAAAAGCATTCTCGTTATATGGTTACACTCTCTTCGATCACTAGTTCACCGTTTGTCGCATCGAGACTGGCCTCTACGCCCAGAGGGAGAGCGATGTTGCACGCGCCATGCCCGATCTGAATGTTCCAGATGGTCGGTTTTCCGTACGGCACGACGATATTTTGAAACACATCCCAGACAGAGAAGCCTTCGCGCTTTTTCGGCTCACAATCGGTCCATGTCCCGATGACGACGCCTGCACAATCATCAAACAAGCCACCCTGGGCAAGCTGTGTTAGCATGCGGTCAATCCGGTACGGCTCTTCGTCGATATCCTCCAGGAACAACAGCTTGCCTCTCGTATCGAGCTGGTAAGGCGTCCCCATCAAAGCGGAGACGAGGGCGAGATTCCCGCCGACTACGGGTCCAGCTGCCTGACCTTCGACGAGACAGACGATTTCTTCCCCAGGCGGATTAATGATCGCTCCCAATGGCTCGGGGCGAGTCATTGCGCGCAGCAAATATTGCTTGGACCAGTCATCCAGTCCATGCGCGATGTCTGAGGTAGCCATCGGCCCGTGAAGGGTAGCCATATTCGCACGCTGTCCGAAAACGGTATGCAGCGCCGTAATGTCGCTGTAGCCGATAAACAGCTTCGGGTTTTGGGCGATGCGGTCATAGTCGAGCAAGGACAGAATTTGCGGGGAACCGTAACCGCCGCGCATGCACATGATCCCGTCCACTTCCTCGTCGACGAACATGGCATTCAGCTCAGCCGCTCGTTGTTCAGGAGTTCCCGCTAAATACCCACCGTACGATTCTCGGCATGTATCCGATATTTTCACCTTGTATCCCAAACCTTGCAGCTCTGCCATTGCTTTGTTCAGCACTTCTTCTGTAGCAGGGCTAGAGGTTGCCACTACTCCGATTGTATCTCCCGCTCGCAATGCTTTCCCTTTGTTCATCTGTCCAGTCTCCTCCTCCAGGTTCTCTCCCCATTATCGTACATCTGTGTCAAATGGTGCATAGCCATTTTCGCAGCTTGCGACTTGCAGACGGCTGGCTGATTCCGAGCGCTTCCGCTACCTTTGTCGTCGTCTTATGCTGCTCATACGCCCGGTGCACGAGCTGGCGCTCCACCTCATCCATGGCATCCTGCATCGCCATCACACGATCTACCTTGATCCCTTTGTGCTCACTGTACTCTTGGTTATGAATATAACGCGGAATTTGCGCGGGCGTAATGAGGACATCGTGAGACGTGACGACGAGCCGTTCCACAACATTTTCCAACTCTCGTACATTGCCAGGCCAATCGTATTCACTGAGGATGCGATAGCAGGCATCTGCGAGCTGTCTTTCCAAACAGTACTTTTGCGAAAAGACATTGAGAAAGTAATGAACGAGCACGGGTATCTCTTCCTGCCGTTCGCGCAGCGGTGGAATTTCCAACGGGACGACGTGAATGCGATAGTACAAATCCTCGCGAAACTTGCCTTCCTTGACCATTTGCCGCAGGTTTTTATTCGTGGCCGTGATCAGCTTTACATCTACTTTTCGCGAAACAGAGCTACCTACAGGTGTAATCGTTTTTTCTTGCAACACATTCAACAGCTTCACTTGCAAGGAGAGAGACATCTCCCCGATCTCGTCCAAAAACAGCGTGCCTCCGTTTGCCTTTTCAATCAAACCTGCCTTACCATCTTTGAACGCTCCTGTAAAAGCACCCTTTTCATAGCCAAACAGCTCTGACTCCAGCAATGTCTCAGGAATGGCTCCGCAGTTGATGTGCACGAATGGCTTGTCCACCCGCGGACTGCACTCATGGATGTATTTTGCCAGCACGCCTTTTCCGACGCCTGATTCTCCTAACAGGATCATGGATGATTCTACCTGCGACAGTTTTTTGGCCAACATGGCGACCTGCTCCATGGACTGACTGCGGTAGATCAAGCTAGTTTCTCCTTTTTGTCTGTTGTTCTCCTTGGTCATTTCACTCTGCAAGACCGTCCCAACGTATTTGACTTCATTTAATTCCTGCTGCAGTTGCTCCTGGCTAGTTATATCAATAAAAGTATGAACCACTCCGCTAAAATTCCCGTCCTGATCCCAAATCGGCGTGCCTTCCACAAAAAGCTTTCGATTTTTCCGGGTGGTTTGAATTGTGTGTACCTTTTTCTTGTCACGAATGACCCGCCTCGTGATCGTTGGCGCAAAATAACCGGGGTGATAAAACTCCTCGATCGGCTTGCCCACCATCTCTCTGGGATCGATTCCGAAAAATTCCTCATATCTTCCCGAGCCATACAAGGTTCTGCCTTCGGCGTCTGTTACGTGCACGATATCAAACAGCGAGCCTATTAACGCTTCATAATCGATCATGGCGCTCTCTACCTCCCGTGCCCCCCGCATCTTGTGGAGTGACACGTACATAGCGATTCGTTGGTCTGCCTACCCCACCATAGCTGACATCCATTCTGACACTCCCGCTCTTCTCCAGGTAGTCTAAATAGCGTCTGGCCGTCACTCTCGCGATCCCTACGCGTTCGGCCACGTCATCTGCCGATAGTGGCTGACTCTCTTTCTCGACCTGGCGCATGATTTGCTCCATGGTGACAGCGTGCAGTCCCTTCGGCAGCACTGCCCTGCCTGGAGTAGCATCGGCTTGTTCTTTTTCTGGACTTTTGCGGAATAGCAGCTGGTCGACCTCATCCTGGGATGCTGTTCCCTCCCAATCAATCCGTCGGCGAAACTCTCGATAGTTTTCTAACGACTGCTTGATCCGTTCGAATTGAAACGGCTTGATAATATAGTCCATCGCACCATTGCGCAGCATCGATTGGATCGTGGTCTTATCCTTTGCAGCTGTCACGACGATGACGTCAACCGCATGTTTGGCGGCACGTAACTCTATCAGCGCCTTCACCCCGTCCTGGATCGGCATGAAAATATCAATGATCACCAGGTCAGGAGTGAGTTCATTCACTAGCTTGAGTCCATCTGCCCCATTGGCTGCAATTCCTACGACGACGAAGCCCGGGACGCGCTCAATGAACTGCTTGTTGATTTCCTGTACCATCGGATCGTCTTCCATAATCAGTACGCGAATGTTATCGTTATTCTTCTCCATGACTCTCCACCTCCCCCATCGGAAACGTTATGAGAAAACTGGCCCCTTCTCCGCGTGCCGAATGGCAAACCAGCTCACCTTTCCCTTTATTGACCAACTGATGCACCAAATGCAGACCAAGTCCACGGTGCGCTCGTTCTTTCGTAGAAAATCCCCGTTCTAGCATGTGTCGGCGCGTCTCTTCGTCCATGCCGTTTCCGTTGTCCTCCACCAGGATGGAGCAAATCTCTTCGTCCTGCTCGATACTGATCATGATCTCCTTCTCCTCGCGTTCGATTCGCTCCAGTGAATCAAAGGCATTCTCGATCAGATTTCCCAATATGAGCACGAAATTGTGATGATCCATATACGGCGGAAATTGTTCCAGATGACTCCTGCGATCAATGACAACACGGATGCCCAGCTCTCTTCCGCGACTTACTTTGCCAATCAAGAGTCCAGATAAATTCTCATCCATGATCCGTGTTGTTAAAAAGGAAGTGAGCTCCTCCTGTTGCTCATTGACCTCGAACAAATACGCGAGTGCCTTTTCATGCTGATGGAGCTGGAGCAAACCTGCGATGGTATGCAAATGATTCATGTGCTCGTGATTTTGTACCCGCAGTGCACCAACGAATTCTTTTACGCCCGTCAGCTCCTCCGCCATTCTCGCCACTTCTGTTCTGTCCTGAAAAATCGCAATCGCACCGACGATCTTCTCCTCGACCTTGATCAGAAAACGGTTCGACCAAAGCAGCGTATTGCCGACGTGAATTTCCGTGTTGGTAAAATTCTGGCGAAGCTCCAGCACTTCTGGTAATCTTGTGTCGTGCAGGACAGAGCGTATGTGTTTGCCCAGCACCTCTCCTTCTATGCCAAAAATTTGCTTCGCTCGGTCGTTAAAAATCGTGATTCGCTCCCGATTGTCGATGGCGATGACCCCCTCATGCATAGCATGGAAGGTTGCGGTTCTCTCTACCAGGATTCGCGCGATTTCGTCCGGCTCTAGGTCGAGCATCTGTTTTTTCATGTGACGGGCCAACTGATAGGAGCCCCACACCCCGAACAATAAGGAGAAGAAAAAGGTCAGGGCGATATTGTTTCGCTCGGTGTACAAGATCCCCCAAACATCAGGCATGACACGTCCGACCAAGACAACACCCACTTGCTGATGCTGGTCATCCATGATCGGCACGTAGGCCCGCAGAGCGGTTCCCATCTCTCCTTTCACTTTCTGAAAATAGGAGTGCTCGGCATAGGCCTCATCAACCGCTGGGTCCATAAATACCGTACCGATTCGCTCATCTAATGGGTCTGAGTAACGGACACGCTCCTTATTCAGCACGACGATATACGTCACATCATTGACGACGCGCAGATTGTTTGCTGTCGGTTGGATCACCTTCCACCCGTCTGGCTCCTGGATGCTTTTTTGTACATTTGGAATCGTCGCAACCGTGCGCGCTGTGGTCATCAGCCGTTGTCCCAGTTGGGTTTCCGTAATCCGAATAATCCCTCCGGCCATGATCAAGTTTCCGATGATCAAAGAAAAAAGAACGATTCCGACGGAGAGCAGCATAATCTTCCATTTGATTGTTAAGCGTTCAAACAGGTTCGTTCTTTCCTTTCCATTGGGTTTGCAACTCAAATTCATTCAACATAAGCAGGTGTTTGAAAATGAAATCATTGGTAACCAGTACATTCATTGTCATACTCGGACTTGTGAGCGCTGTCATTATAGGCTTCGGACCAGATTTCCTGATGGAAAACAGAGGATACGACGAAGAACAGGTAGGACTGTCCAATCAAATAATTATCAAGTTCAGCCACGTAATCGCGGAAAATACACCGAAGGGGCTAACCATCGAACGCTTTTCCCAGCTAGTGAAGGAAAAGACAAACGGACGTGTAGAGGTACAAGTCTTTCCCAACAGTATCCTTCATACCGAGAAAACCGAGATGACTGCTTTGCAAAACGGCGAGATCCAGATGATCGCACCTGCATTCTCCTATCTGTCGAACACGATTCCTGAGTGGGCTGTCCTTGATCTGCCTTATCTGTTTCGATCCCAGGAGGATGTCGAAACCGTATTCAATGGGGAAATCGGTCAAATACTATTCGATAAGCTTGAAGATTCCGACATGAAAGGGCTGGCCTTCTGGGCAAGCGGTTTTAAGCAAGTCACCGCCAACCGCCCGTTGATCATGCCTTCCGATTTTGTCGGACAACGCTTGCGCATCATTCCAGGCAACGTGATCGAAGCTCAGTTTCGCACGCTCCAGGCAATCCCTGTAGGCTCTTCCTTCAATGAATTATACAGCATGCTGGCTGCCGGAAAAGTAGACGGCGAAGAAAATACGATCTCCAATGTGTACACCAAACGGCTCTACCAAGTACAAAAGCACATGACGATCAGCAATCACAGCTATCTGGGCTACACCGTCGTGATTAATAAAACGTTTTGGAACAACCTCCCCGCCGATATTCAGCAGGCCATATCGGAAGCGATGCAGGAAGCGACAACTTACAATAATCAATTAGCTGTTTCGATGAATGACAAACAGCTGCGCTTGCTCCAAGAAAATGGGGGAATGCACATCCACATACAGACTGCCGAAGAACGTGCCGCCTGGATCGAAGCATTACAGCCAGTCTACGATCAATTCGCTCCGAGTATCGGAGAACCCTTGATGCAGAAAATCAGAGAGCTCCACCAACGCCGGTGAAGCTCTCAAGCAATCTCCTCTTTCTGCTCCTTGTGCATGGGCAAAATCAGCGTAAATACAGATCCCTCTGACGTGCTTTTTGCGAGGAGGAGATCTCCGCCAAGAGCCTTCGCCATCATGCGAGAATAGGACAACCCCAAACCGAGTCCACGTACTTTGTCTTTTTTATTGCTTCCCCGAAAGAAACGCTCGAACACAAGAGGCTGTTCCTTTGCAGGTATTCCTGGCCCATCGTCTTTGACGTCGATTCGTAAATCGGTGTCCGTTTCGTATAGAGTGAGCGCTATGCTCCCCTTCTCACCGACAGCCTGTTTCGCGTTGTTCAAAAGGTTAATCAAGATTTGCTGCACACGGCCCGGATCGACATAGATCATCGCCTGCTTTTCCAGAACCCAAACGGTAAACGTCACGTGACCGAGGTCGTGGACAATCTGCCATTGTGAGGCGATCTCGCGGATCAGTTTGTTCACGTTTTGCTCTTCCTGACAAACGGTGATCGCTCCTACGGCAAATGAATTGAAGTCTAGCAAATCCTCTACCATTTTTTGCAGGCGCTTCGTTTCCTTCAAGCAGATTTCCAAAAACTCCTTCTGTTCCTCACCGGAAACCACCTCGTCGTTAATCGCCTGAATTAATCCGCTAATCGACGTAACGGGGGTTTTCAGCTCATGTGTCACTCCAGCCAAAAGCTCTGTGCGCATGCTTTCCAACTGCCGAAGACGGTCGGCCATTTCCGCAAACGTATGCACCAGCTCGTGAATTTCTTTTTCCTTGATCGTTTTATTGATCAAGACGTCGTAGTTTCCTTCTACGATCTGTCGTGCAGACATCACCACATTTTGAATCGGCTCAGACAGCTTCCGCGCATGAAAATAAATAACGGCCCAGCCAAGCACACCCAAACTGCCCAGCATGATGACCAAATATTGGATTTCTTCTTTACCTACCTTGATATCTGTTTCTGGGAAAAGCAAGATCACCTTGCCAATGATTTGACCATTGTACTCCAAATGTTTCCTGATTACATACAGGGTCTCACCTGACGGATGCCTCACTTTATCCCACGTATCCGCCTGCTCCAACAACTGAGGAGCTGCCTGCTGCAAAGGAGGCGGAAGCTTGGTTGGTCGACTGTAAACGACCTCTCCTTTTACATCTTCAATGAACAAAATCAGGTTGCGATCCACACCCATAAACTTGCGCCGATTATCCAATACCTGATGAAGTTTTTCCCCCACCAAAATATTTCCAACATCATCGACGACTCGATCAGCCACTTCCTCTGCAAACAGTCGGGTGACCTCGATCTGCTTTTCAATCGCAGCGTACTTGATCCAATAGGCAGAAACAGCCCCAATGATGAGCAGTCCGATCACGAGGGTGAATAGATAGCGTGTGGTCCAATAGCGCAGCAGCGATACGGGCTCATTGTTTTTTATAAACACAGAATTGATACCCAACCCCTCTTTGCGTCTTGATCTCGCCTTCCTGAACTGGCCAATTCTCCAGTGTCTTTCTGACCCGCTTGATCGCCAGGTCTACAGCACGGTCACTGCCACCATAGTCCATTCCCCATACTTGTTCGATCAATTGCTCACGGGTAAAGGTCTGATTCGGATTTTGTGCCAGAAAAAGCAGCAAGGACAAATCGCGCGGGTGAAACGTCAGTTCGAGACCGTGCAACGTCACGTGGTGGGACTGAAAGTTTATTTTTAAGCTTCCAAATAGTCGGGTTTCCTGATCTTTCACCAAAATAACGGAGCGGCGCAGCACCGCATTGACTCGTGCAACTACTTCATCCGCGACAAAAGGCTTCGTTATGTAGTCATCGGCCCCTTGATTGAGTCCTTTGAGCTTTTGGTCTGTCTGACCGAGCGCCGTCATGATAATGACCGGACAGGAGCTCTTTTCGCGAATGTACTGGAGGATCTCCCACCCGTTGCGTTCAGGGAGCATGACATCCAACAGAACAAGATCCGGCTTTTTTTCGTCAAAAAGCTCCATCGCCTCGATTCCGTCGTTCGCTTGCCAGACCTCATACCCTGCCTTTTGCAAGTAAGCCTTCAGCACGCGCGATATCACCAGTTCATCTTCTACCAACAAAATGCTTTTCATAACTTCCCTACCTGATTTACAGACATATGATCATTCCTATTCGAGAATTCTCGCATGGTCTCTCTAATAGTCTACGTACTTCTATTCTATCAGTTTACAACCTCGTATTAAAATTTGGCTTTGATGTTTTTGGAAAATAGGAAAAAAGCCTTGCATCCTGTGAAAAGGAGCAAGGCTTTTTTTGTGAGAAACGTCCCCACTTTAGATCATTTTACACGTCAAAGTTGATGTCTTCGTCGCTAGCATCGCCTTCAAACTCATAAATCGTATCGTCATTGTCGCTGTCGATGACTTCACCTGTAATATCGGCATCTTCGAAATCCTTGTCGTCCCAGATATCTTTGATAATATCTTCAACGAGTGCCTCTACATCGCCATCGTCATCCAGATCCTCGAACTCATCTTTGTATTTATCCAGATCGATCTCGATTTCTACGTCGATATCATCCTCATCGCCCTTCAGAGAGATGCTCCATTTGAGGTCTTTGTAGTCATCGTAATCAGAATTCAGATCATCTTCCAGATCATCCAAGGCATCCTGAATATCATCATCGTTGTTGTTATTATTGTTGTTTTTCTTGCCGTTTTTCAAATCAGAGATCTCTTTGTTCAGGCTATCGATGGTGTTTTGCAGGCTTCTGATTTGAGCATCACGTGCAGCCAACTCGTTTGCGTGCTGGGAGTTAGGCATGTCTTTTACCGTAACGGTGTACTTAGCGCCATCCCATGCTACATCCTTGTTGAAAACGCCAGCCATCATACGAAGTGGAATGTACGTGGTTCCGTTTACGATGAATGGTTCGATTGTAGTTGGAACAGCTGCACCGTTATAGATAACTTTAATGTTGTTGTACTTAGCTTGCAGATTCTTCGTTCCAGTCGCTGCTTGAGAGCTCGTCGGAATAAGCGTGGTAGTCAGAATCAACGCCGAGGCAATCGCCAGATATTGCTTCTTGAACATAGAAAATCCTCCATTCTCCCGGTTGTCTATTTCTTTCGTGTCACTATGTACATTACTTACTTTACCTATCGTTCGTGTCGAGAGTATGTCAACAATTGATTTTTTCCTTTCCAATTTGAGGGGATTTCTATGACCAAAAGGACCAAAACAACCAATATGACCGTATCATTTTCAATTTTTCACACAATTTATACAATGCGAAAGAGAGGAATAAAGCGTTTTCAAAATCTGGAGGAGGAACGAATTTCATGCGGATCAACTTTAAAAATCTGACCGTACAGGTCGTTATTGCCATCATTCTCGGTATCCTAGTTGGTCATTTTGCACCCAAATTTGGCGCAGAGCTGAAGGTGTTGGCCGATATTTTTGTCAAACTGATCAAAATGGTCATTCCACCGATTGTCTTCTTCACCGTAGTGAATGGAATCGCCAGTATGGGTGACATGAAAAAGGTCGGTAAGATCGGCGGCAAAGCGCTGCTCTATTTTGAAATCGTTACCACAATCGCATTAGCAATCGGACTACTCGTGGTCAACCTGATCAAGCCTGGGGTAGGCTTTGACAAAACGGGACTGACCAGTGGGGACGTCTCCAAGTACACGGAGGCAGCTGCTCAGAGTAACAACGGTTTTATTGATTTTATTGCGGGGATCATCCCGGAAAACGTCGTCGGGGCGATGGCAAATGGCGAGCTGTTGCCTATTCTGTTCTTCGCTGTCCTGTTTGGCCTTTCACTCGCTGCCATGGGGCAAGCGTCCCAGCCTGTCATCAAGCTGTTTGACAAGCTGGCACATGGATTTTTTGGTGTCGTCAATATGATCATGAAGGTTTCTCCAATAGCTGCATTTGGTGCAATGGCGTACACGATTGGCAAATTCGGCATTGGTTCGCTGACCAGACTTGGCCTTTTGATGACGGCTGTCTACATCACGATGTTTTTGTTCATTATTCTCATACTCGGCGGGATCGCGCGCTACTACAAATTCAACATCTTCTCTTTTATCAAATACATTCGGGAGGAAATCCTGCTCGTGCTCGGTACATCCTCCTCAGAGTCCGCTCTTCCGAGAATGATGGATCGGCTGGAGAAGTACGGCTGCTCCAAATCTGTTGTCGGTCTGGTCGTACCGACGGGCTACTCGTTTAATCTGGATGGCACCTCGATCTATTTATCTATGGCTGCCATTTTTATCGCCCAGGCATATGGCATCGAGCTCAGCTTCTGGGAGCAGGTCACCCTTTTAGGAATCCTGATGATTACGTCAAAAGGGGCTGCCGGTGTCACAGGTTCTGGTTTCATTACACTCGCCGCTACCTTGGCAGCCTTCCCTATCATACCGGTCGAAGGCATTGCCCTCTTGCTCGGTGTTGATCGATTCATGTCAGAAGCTCGTGCCATCACGAATCTGATCGGAAATGGCGTAGCTACCGTGGTCATAGCCAAGCATGAAAATGAGTTCCATCCGGGACGCGTCCAGCAAGCAGATGAAACCGCTATCGAGTCGGACAACGATGCAGAAGCAAAACCGATCATCGCCTAGTCCCTATAAAAAAGAGGTTCTCCTATTGAGAGAGAACCTCTTTTTGCTTTAGTCATTTGGCCATGTCTTACGAAGCTCCTGCTCAAATTGTCGCAGGTGATTAATTCGCTTCTGTGCTGCCTGATACTCCTCCTGCCAGCCCTCTTTCTCGCGCTCTCTGATCAGCTCCGCTTTTTTCTCCAGCTCCTTTACCTCATTGCGCAATGCGATCACGATGTCCAATAACTCATCCATATCCATGGACCGCATGTCTTGAATAAAGATCCATTCAGCTTCTGTTAATCGATACTGTTTGTTCGCCATGTTTCATCATCCTTAAAATAACCTCTATCGAAGCCCACTCATGGTGGAGCGACCGCGTTTTAGAGGAAGGTTAATATTCCTGCTCGTTTATAAGTGTGTCACTTTTTAATAAAAATGTTTCATTTCAAAGAAAAATGACGTCATTTCGTGTATAATAGTTGATGTAGGTATGACTGTCGACAATAATCCGCACAACAGGGGGGATTATTACTAAAATATCACCGGAATGGATATAATTCCAAATAATTATTGACGACTTGTTGCTCACTGGGAAAAAAGAGCAGCTATCTATGCCAATACAGTGTTTTGCGCGAAGGAGGATCTTACATGTTCTCAATTAGAGAATCCGATTTACCAGGAATCGGTAGGAAGTACCAGGTCGAAACCAGAAGTGGCGACAAGCTGGTTATCGTCATTCACGATGACGGCCGCCGGGAAATGTATCACTTTGACCGTGATGATATGGACGAAACGATCTCCATGGTTACCCTTGACGATGATGAGGCGAGACAAATTGCTGCCATCGTAGGCGGCTTGACGTACAAACCATCTGCACTGGAAACAGTCGAGGTTGCGTTAGACAAACTCATGATTGAGTGGTACAAAATTGAGCCCAACGCTCCTGCCATTGGCAAGACAATCGGGGAGCTCAACATTCGTCAAGAAACAGGCGCTACCATCATCGCTGTTATCGAAAAAGACCATAAACAAACGATTAATCCCGGCCCCGAGTATGTCCTTTGTTCAGGATCTACGTTGGTCGTTGCAGGTGAACGGAAGCAGGTGAAGGCTCTCAAGACTAATCTCAGCAACGGAGGTGAGTGATATTGGAGCACATCGTTTTTGAAGTCGGTCTTGCCCTCGCACTCATAGCAATTGCAGGGTTCCTCTCTATGAAGTTAAAATTCTCCATTGTACCCTTCTACATTCTCGTCGGGATGATCGTGGGTCCACACGCTCCCGACATCGGTTTGTTTGATCTCCGCTTTATTGAAAGCGCCCCGCTCATCGAATTTATGGGCAGACTTGGCGTACTCTTCCTGTTGTTTTACCTCGGACTGGAATTTTCGGTAGGTCGTCTGATCAAGGCTGGTCGATCCATTGCCGTAGGCGGTACGATCTACATCGTGATTAACTTTACCCTCGGCCTCGTATTTGGTTGGGCCGCTGGATTTCCACTCAAAGAAGTTTTGATTATCGCTGGTATTACCACTATTTCCTCCAGTGCCATTGTGGCAAAAGTACTGGTGGATCTCAAACGTACAGCAAATCGCGAAACAGAGATGATCTTGGGGATCATCATGTTCGAAGACATATTTTTGGCCGTCTATATTTCGATCGTGTCCGGCTTGGTATTAAGCGGTGCAACTTCTCTTGCTGGCGTACTCTCATCCGCATTGATTGCACTCGGCTACATGCTTCTCCTCATTATCGTAGGCCGCAAGCTCGTACCTTTCCTGAATCGGGCATTGAACATCAAATCAAACGAAGTGTTTATGATTACGGTGTTTGCCGCTCTGTTTCTGATTGCGGGTTTTTCCGAAACGATCCATGTTGCCGAAGCCATCGGAGCATTGCTCGTAGGTCTCGTCTTGGCAGAAACACAACACATGAAGCGCATCGAGCACCTCATCCTGCCGTTTCGTGACTTCTTCGGAGCCATGTTCTTCTTCAGCTTCGGTTTGACAATTGATCCATTGTCATTAGGTGGAGCCGTATGGTTGTCCATTGGTGCAGTTGCCCTCACCCTTTTCGGTAACGTCGTCGCCGGACTTTTGGCTGGACGAAGTGCCGGATTGTCTCCCAAGGCTTCTACCAATATTGGACTGACCATCGTATCTCGCGGTGAGTTCTCCATCATCATGGCTAATCTCGGAAAAGCGGGCGCACTCATGGAAATTCTGCAACCATTTGCGGCTCTTTATGTTTTGATTCTCGCCATTTTAGGTCCATTGTTGACCAAGGAATCCAAGCATATTTACAAGTTGCTCAATGCTGTGTTTCGACTGGATCGAAAGACACCACTCAAAGAACCGGAAAACAAAGCAGACGCTGGATAATAAGAGAAACATCACACCGACAGCATTTATGCCAGCTGTCGGTTTCTCTATTTGATCGCAGACAACATGTTCTCCATGATTTCTTCACTCATCGGGCCGATGTATTTATTCTGGACCACGCCGTTCGAATCAATGATGTAGCTGGTCGGAATCGAAATGGCTTTGTACACATTCGCCACTTCTTTATCGGGATCGAGCAGGATCGGGAAGGTAATGCCATACAACTTCACAAAATCCGCCACCGCCTCCGGACTCGTCTCCGTATCAGTCAGATTAACACCCAGAATAACGACGCCTTTTTCCTTGTTCTCTTCGTAGTAACGCTGCATGTCCGGCATTTCTGCACGGCAAGGAGGACACCACGTCGCCCACAGATTGAGAATGACTTTTTTCCCCCGTAAATCGGACAGCTTGACCGTACCGCCACCTATCTGCTGGAGTTCAAAATCCGGAGCAGTATTTCCTTTTTCAATTCCAATCTGCCCGTTGCCTGAAGCGCTGGGCTCCTGCTTGTTCAAGAATTCCGCATCAATAATGCCCCATCCCAAAAGCCCCAAGAGTACGACGATTGCCCAAACATTATGATGCTTCTTCATCGGTCGTTCCCCCTAACGGCTTCACTCGTCTGGACAAAAAGAGCAGCAAGAGAGCGAATGCATAGTACATGAGCTGATCGCCGGAAAGTCCTGCAAACACAGCTTCTCGATTCGGTACAAAAAAGTACACATAGACTTGGCTAATGGCAAACCACATCACCGGTGCAAGCCAAGCCGCCAGATGAATGAGTCCTTCCTTTGCCCGATGCAGCCACCAAAGAAAGAAGGCGCATATGGCGACCTGCTGTACGTGATACCACATGCTGCTCTGTTCTAACACGACCGTGAGCAGCTGATAAGCGCCCGTTGCAGCAAGAAAACCTGTCGCCATTCCCAAGGCGACGAAATGAACAGGAATCGCTTTTTTGCGTACCGTCTTGGTGAGGTAGACGACAACTGCCACGACTGCCAGCATGGCTCCGTTTTCTCCCCCAGAAAAATAAAGAATGGATGAGGGATTCTCCACCGCTTTCGAAAAATAAAACAGGACGTAGCTGAACTTCCAAACGAGAAATGCCAGCAACAATGCATTACTCAACAGCTCAATTACGGCTGATTTCATTTCTCTGTTATTTTTAAGCTGAGCGGATATGGCCACAAAGCCGAGCGAAAGCGAAACAATGACCGCCAGCATGCTCATTTTCAACAAAAAAGGGCCCATTTGAAAAGCGTCCGACATTTTCGTTTCCTCCTTTAGGAAAATGTCTTACTCTAGGGAAGACAAGTATCCAAACAACTATCACCATATCAGGAAATGGGGAATAAAGGAATGCTCACGAATATTTTTACTTTGCAGGAGCGCTATGCCCTTGCTTTTTCTACGCGAACGGAGCATCCACAAGTGCGCGTATATCGCGATGAATCGGTCCCGGACATGTATAGCCATAATTATACAGAGATTATGTCGGTTCCCACTTCAGACTGGGTGCAAGCGTACATCGAGCAAGAGCTTCGACATGCCAAAGAACAACAACTCGGCCACTTGAAGCTGGAGCTGCACCCGTCGCTACCTTTTTCAGAAGAGTTAGTGTCTTTTGCGACCCAGCTTGGGTTTGAAGTAAATACGATGCTGTACATGCTTGCTCCGCTGGATGTTGCCGATAAACTGGAGCCGAATCCACACTGCTCCGTTTTACGAGGGGATTCAACTGACGTCATGGAAGCAGGTATACGCTGCCTTACTGCTAGTGATTCCGTCATGATCAATCCTGATTTTGCTGTCCGTAAAGCGAACCGGAAAAGAGAGATTTATGGAAGAGGTGAGATCATTCCGTATGTGTGCTTTGTCGATCAGGAGCCAGTCGGTGCATGTGAATGGCATCTTTACAAGGAGCTCGTTCGTATGGAAGAATTTTTTATACTGGATGCCTGGCAGCGTAGAGGATTCGGCACGGAAATCATTCGGGTCATGATGCAGGACGCCAAAAAACTCGGCGCCACCCATATGTATTTAACGACCTATGCGGATGATACGCCACAGAAAATGTACAGCAAGCTCGGCTTTCAAGAGGTCGGCAGGCATTTCGAAATGCTCTGGCTAAAGAGCTAGAAAAAAGCTCCCACCAAGTAGCTTAGTGAGAGCCATCCTATTTTCAGTGTTGATCTACTCTTTTGTTAAGCAGCGCTTCTGCCTCCCGATCCCTTCGGTCGGTTTCGCCACTTTTGGTCCATAGTAAAAATCGGTCGTCCAAAAGCTCTGCCAAGATTGCCCGTTTGTCCGCTTCGCTCACACCCAGCGCGAGTACTTGTCTTCTCATGCTGCCGAGAAAAAGCGTGTAGTCCTCGTATTCCGGTCCCACCCATTCTTCGAGCTGGCGGCGCATTTTCTTCGCCAGACCCGGGTTGTTCCCACCCGTAGAGATAGCAATCTGCAAGTCTCCACGTGCAACGACGGATGGAACGGTAAAGGAACAGAGGTCTGGGCGATCAACGATATTGATCCACTGATGCGGACGGCCTGCTTCGTATACTGCCAGATTGACAGCGGGATCACTCGTCGCCGCGATGATGAGCACTGCCTCCTCTACATCCTGTGGGGTGAAGGGGCGCAGTGCTACCATCAGCTTCTTAGCGTGTGCCCATTCAAGGATGGTTGCCGTACAAGAGGGACTCACAACGGTGACATCATCCGCACCAGCAGCAAGCAGACTGCCGATTTTCCGCTCGGCTACCTGCCCGCCACCGACCACCAAGCAACGCTTGTTTTGTAGATTAACCATCATGGCATAGTGCGTCACCAGCGTTCCCTCCCCCAGGCTTCCTATTATTACACTTGCTCCATTCCGACCGTAGCTTCAAACCAGTTGATTTTCTCACGCATCTTCACGACATCACCGACCAGAATGATAGCTGGATTCGTGATGTGACTGTTTTCAGCCAAATGTTCCTCAATATCAGCCAGTGTACCCGTTACCACCGCTTGCTGCGGGAGTGTTCCCCAAGCGATGACGGCTACTGGCGTATGCGGATCGCGTCCGTGCTTGATTAACTGGGTGCGGATTAACGGCAGATTGGATACTCCCATGTAAAAGGCAACGGTGTCGATGCCATTCGCGAGAGCACGCCATTTTTCTACAGCTAACTCCGGCTTGTCTTCGCGCAAATGTCCCGTCACAACAGCAAATGACGATCCGTGATCGCGGTGTGTCACCGGAATACCCGCATACGCCGAGGCTGCAATTCCAGCTGTTACTCCCGGGACGATTTCGAAGGCAATTCCTCGCTCAGCCAAATGCTGCGCTTCTTCTCCCGCACGGCCAAATACACAAGGATCGCCGCCTTTTAGACGTACGACGACTTTTCCTTCCAGCGCTTTTTCCGCTAACAGCTCGTTAATCGATTCCTGTCTCATCGTGTGATGATCCGGCAGCTTGCCGCAGTAGATGCGTTCCGCCGTCTGTGGCGCGTACTCCAGTAGAGCTGGATTTGCCAGACGATCATACACAACCACCTCTGCCTTTTGCAGGCATTCCATTCCTTTTACGGTAATGAGTTTTGGATCGCCAGGGCCAGCTCCTACGAGATAGACTTTCCCCGCGCCGCTCATCGGTCACTTACTCCTGCTGATGCAAATGTCGCCATCTCACGAACCATCCGTGTCGCTGCTTCCACGATTGGAAACGCCAATGTTGCTCCGCTTCCTTCGCCCAGTCGCAAATTTAGGCTGAGCAATGGCTCCTTGCCTAATGCTTGCAGGACAAAATCATGCCCCGGCTCTTCAGAACGGTGACCCGCGATCAAGTAATCAGCAACGAGTGGCTCCATTCGAACAGCAAGCAAAGCCGCTACCGTAGCAATAAAGCCGTCCAGCAGCACAGGAACGCGGCGTGAAGCTGCTCCCATGATTGCCCCTGCCATTGCTCCGATTTCCATTCCGCCGACTTTTGCCAAAACGTCCAACGGGTTGGTTGCATCCGGGCGATGCAGCGCAAGCACGTCACGAACAACTGCCTTTTTGCGTTGCCAGCCTGCGTCATCCAGTCCTGTTCCTCGTCCGACGATTTGCTCAGGATCAGCTCCGGTTAAGGCTGACAGAATCGCACTGCTTGCTGTCGTGTTGCCAATCCCGACTTCACCGACGATCAGGACTTTGGCGCCTTCCCCGATAATCGCTTCTGCCATCTCGAGGCCAACTGCAATGGAGCGCTGCGCTTCGTCTGCGGTCATCGCTGCTTCTTTCAGCATATTGCCCGAGCCTGCTCTGATTCGCTTGTTATAAACACCCGGTGCTTCGACCTCGACCGCTACACCGACATCTACGATTTTTTGGATGGCTCCGATTTGTCTGGCGAAGACGTTGACTCCCGCTCCGCCATGAACCATATTCAGCACCATTTGCGCTGTCACTTCCTGCGGATAGGCAGAGACACCTTCCCGTGCCACACCGTGATCGGCCGCAAAAACAAGCACGCCCGGCGGTGTCACAACAGGCATCGTCTCACCTGTCATCCCAGCCAGCTCAATAGCCAATTGCTCCAAGCGACCAAGGCTGCCAAGCGGCTTGGTCAACTGATCCACATGCTGTCTCGTTTGCTCACTTGCTTCCTGATTCCGTGGCTCAATCGCCGGATAAATGACTGACATTATACTGCACCTCTTTTTCTTGAAAAGCCTTCATGTACTCTTCGATCGTATCCAACTTCACATGGCGACGAACGGTATCCGCCAACAGATCGTACCCCTGCTCTCTCAGAGCGACAAAGGATGGGCGATCCGTAATGGGTGTGAGACCTTTTTTCTCACGGATGGTATTCAGCAACAGCGTGCGGAAGTGGTCATTGTGGAACAGGCCATGAAAATACGTGCCGATCAACTGCCCCTCCTCCTGACAATAGCCCTCCGTACGCCCCTCCATCTGGATAAAAGGAAAATCATAGCTCGAATAAGCGGATTGCCCCATGTGAATCTCGTAGCCTTCCACCGTCAGCTTTTCTTTCGCAAATACTGCTTCTCCGCGGGACAAAACTGTCGTTTTCTTCTGCTCCATCGTCGTGATCATCGGGATGAGACCTAGCCCATCAAGCTGCTGCAACGGAGACTCGACCCCAGCCGGATCGTGAATGGATTCTCCCAGCATTTGATAGCCGCCGCACAAGCCGACGATATGCGTCTTCCCTTTATGATGAAGGTCTTTGACCGCCGCGGCAAGACCTGTCTCTCGCAGAAATTGCAAATCCTCAAGTGTATTCTTGCTACCTGGCAAGACAATCAGGTCTGGTTCACCCAGCTCTTCCAAACGCGTCACAAAACGCATCCGGCAATCCGGCTCTACAAAAAACGGGTCCACGTCTGTAAAGTTGGAAATTCGCGGGTAGCGCAAAACCGCAATGTCAATCTCTCGCGGTGTCTCACGCTGACCTTGATAACGGTGCAAAATCAGCGAATCCTCCGCATCGATCCACAAGTCTGGAATAAATGGCACGACACCAAGGACAGGCTTGCCCGTATATTCTTCGAACCAGTCCAGCCCCGGCAGCAAAAGTGTCAAATCACCGCGAAAACGATTGATAATAACACCAATCACGCGGTCCCGATCTTCGGGTTCAAGCAGCTGGAGGGTACCGACCAAGCTGGCAAACACACCCCCGCGCTCGATATCTGCCACCAAAATGACGGGCGCATTCGTGAGACGGGCGACCCGCATATTGACGAGCTCGCGGTCATTCAGATTGACCTCTGCCGGACTGCCAGCCCCTTCGATGACAACCCGTTCATAAGTGCTGGCGAGTCGTTGATACGCTTCCTCAATGATCCGCAAGCCCTCATGGTAAAATTCCGTCCGATAGGCCATGGCTTTCATGTTGCCGTATGGCTCGCCGTTGACGACAATTTGCGATTCGGAATCTCGTGTCGGCTTGATCAAAATGGGGTTCATATCGGTCGTCGCGAGAATTCCAGCTGCTTCCGCCTGAACGCCCTGTGCCCGGCCGATTTCTTTTCCATCCAGTGTCACGTAGGAATTCAACGCCATATTTTGCGATTTGAACGGAGCTGTTTTGTAGCCATCCTGGGCAAAAATCCGGCATAGCGCTGTAACAATCGCACTTTTTCCTGCATCCGAGCTAGTACCTTGCACCATCAACGGGAGGGTTTTAGGCACGAGCGGCCACCTCCGCGCATCGGTTCAGCCAACGCTCAACCAGGTCGGGATTAGAGCCGAAATGCAAGTGAGTATAGCCTGCGACCAGATTATCCTGGGCATAGCCCTCCGGTTTCGTACCGCGAAGCCCTTTCGTCTCATATGCTGCTGGCAATTGTTGATCCGAAGCATATGTAGAGTAATGGAATTCATGCCCTTTTGCCTGTTCCTCGGTGCCGAGCAAGAAATTGCCTTCCTTGCCGCGCACTTCCCGATAGCCAAGCGCTGCGAGCTTTTTCTGCATGGTCACCTTGCCTGGGATGAGCCCCACCATCGGATAGCTGTCGCCATCTGTCGTCACGATTGCCTCTGTCAAAAACATATAGCCGCCGCACTCAGCCAAGGTAGGCAAGCCTTTTGTGATCGCAGATCGGATCGATTGTTTTACCGCTTCATTTTGCGATAACTCTGCTGCAAATTCCTCCGGGAAGCCTCCTCCGATGTACAAGCCATCCGCGTCCTCAGGCACTCCCTCACCGGCCAGCGGAGAAAAGAACGCGAGCTTCGCGCCATATGCTTCGAGCAGCTCCAAATTTTCCGGATAGTAAAAATGAAAAGCAGGGTCCTTCGCTATAGCAATGGTGACATTGGCAGATGCTTTTCGCGGAGCAAACAGCGTAGGTTCCGCTTTCAGCGGCTCTGCCTTTGCCAGCTCCCAGATTTGTTCCAGATCGACTGTCTCCGCGATCAGATCAGCCAGCTTTTCAAACAGCGGTGTCAGCTCTCCACGCTCGACAGATGGCACCAATCCGAGATGACGTTCCGGTATTTCCAGCTCGTTCTCCCGTTTCAGGTAGCCCACGACCGGAATCCCGCACTCCTGCTCGATCGCTGCCTTCACGATTTTGTGATGCCCTTCACTGCCGACCTTGTTCGCGATGACACCGACGATTCTCGTCTGTGGGTTGAGCAATTGAAAGCCTTTGACAATCGCAGCCGCACTGCGCGCCATGCTCTGACAATTGACCACCAACAGAACCGGAGAGCCAGTCAGGATGCTGATTTCGGCCGTACTTCCTTTATCGCTGGTCGCTTCCTTGCCATCGTACATACCCATGACACCCTCGATAATCGAGATGTCTGCACCCTCGCTACCGCGGACAAAAATCTCCTTCACGATCTCGTGCTCCAGCATGAAGCTGTCCAGATTGCGCGAAGCTCTCCCCGTTACAGCCGTATGATACGTGGGATCGATGTAGTCAGGTCCGCACTTGAAGCCCTGTACGGTATGCCCTTTTCTTTTCAGAGCAGCCATCAGTCCGATGGTAACGGTTGTTTTACCCGCTCCGCTGCCTGTTCCGGCAATCACAATACGGCGGCTGTCCGTCATGCGCGCTCCTCCTCATGATAGGGCATCAATCCGACCGAAATGGTGGTGTTGCCCGACTTCTTCTTGGTCAAAACGAGTTCGCCCGCGCCAGCATACAGCTTCGCGGCAGGCTCGCTCACTCCGTACGCT
>NZ_AKIX01000081.1:0-15733 GCF_000282075.1 Brevibacillus sp. BC25 | reverse complement strand
CCGCCATTGTGGACGAGCCTACAGGCTATGGCAGGATCATTCGCGACGAGAACGGCGATGTCCGAAAAATTATCGAGGAAAAAGACGCGACCTTGGGACAAAAAAAGGTGAATGAGATCAGTACCGGAATCTTTTGCTTCGACAATCAAAAGCTGTTTTCAATGCTGCCGATGGTCTCAAATGAAAACGCGCAAGGGGAGTTTTACTTGCCGGACGTTCTGGGGCTTTTGCAAGAGCAAGGTCATTTGGTAGCGGCGTTTGCAACGGATGATCCCGAAGAAGGCAATGGCGTCAATGATCGTGTGCAGCTCGCTGATTTGGAACAGCTAATGCGCAAGCGAATCAACGATTTCCATATGCGAAACGGAGTTACGATGATAGACCCGAGCTCGACATACATCGATTCGGACGTAATGATCGGGCGTGATACGGTGCTCTATCCGGGAACCTGCCTTTTTGGCGAAACACAGATTGGTGAAGGCTGCCAAATCGGGCCGCATGCGCTGATCAAAAACAAGAGCATCGAGGATTACACGAGAATTCAACCGTTTTCAGCGGTTGACGGCAGTACGTTTGGTGAGCGGGCTTTTGCTGGAGTGGGAGCGACGACACAACAGTACGGTATCGACCAGCACTGATGCAGGTATTTCGTCGATATAGCTGGCTTTGGATAGCGCTGCTCCTTGTGACAGTGGCTTCGATCATCATGTTGTCGTTGGCAAACACCCGCTCCGCCCTGACAAAAGCAACCTGGATATGGGATGCCAAGCAAATGGAGACCCAAACCGATGAAATGATCGAGTTTGCCGAGAAAAACGACATCAACCTAATCTATCTTCACGTTGAACCAGCAGCAGTTGCGCCTCAGACGTATCGTACCTTCATTAAAAAAGCCAACCAAGCAGGCATCAAGGTAGAGGCGCTTGGCGGTGACCCAAATTGGGCGTTAACCGCGAATCGCCAGAGCATCGATGATCTCATCTCCTGGGTGAAGGCGTTCAATCGCAATGCCAAGTCAGATGAACGATTCTCGGGGATTCACGTTGATATCGAGCCGTATTTGTTGCCAGCATGGAAGGAAGACCAGGCAGAAATCGTCCGGCAATGGCTGAAAAATGTCAGCTATCTGGCAGCAGAGACGAAGAAGGACACGGATCTCGCTGTCGGTGCCGACTTGCCTTTTTGGATCGACTCCGTAAACGTTCCTGGCAGTGATGAGAAAGTGAGCAACTGGATGGTACAGCGACTCGACAGTATTACGTTAATGGCCTACCGCAATCAAGCCCTTGGGCAAAATGGGATCATCGAAATAGTAGAAAAGATCGTCGATGATGCCAATGTACACAAAAAAGGGTCGGTTATCGTAGGCGTCAACATCATGGAAACGATGGAAGGCGCTCATGTGAGCTTTTATGAAGAAGGCACTGAAGAGATGAACAACCAGTTGGCCATTTTACAAGAGGAGCTGTCAAACAATCCGGCGTTTGCGGGAAGTGCGATCCATGATTACGAGAGCTGGAAGCACGCAAGTCAACGAGAGGAGCAACTTTGACGAATGAAAGCTGCGCGCATCTATTTGAGTGTTCTCTGCCTGACGGTCGGCTTTCTGTTCGGCTTTTCCCCCGCGGAGAAGAAGAGTAAAGCAACGTGGATCTGGCAATCCGAAATGATCGGGAGAGAGAAACAAGAGATTCTCGATTTCTGCAAAAGTAACGATATTAATCTCGTCTACTTGCGAATTGAGATGAACAAGCCCTATGATTACTACCGCGATTTTATCCGCGAAGCGACTGAGATGGGAATCGAGGTTCACGCGGTAGCTGGCCATCCGGCATGGGCACTCAAAAGCAATGAAAAGCGAATGATGAATATCGTCCACTGGGTAAAAAGCTACAACCGTGAAGCGGCGAAGAATGAGCGAATTCGCGGGATTCAGTTAGACATCGAGCCGTATCTCCTGCCGTTTTGGGAGGACGATCAAAAGCGGATTATCCGTGAATGGCAAGCCAATGTGCAGGCGTTCACAGCCGAGGTGTCAAAAGATCAGGATTTGGTTGCCAGTGCAGCCATTCCATTTTGGCTGGACGATATTCCCGTTCCGGGACAAGAAGAGATGTCCTTGTCCAAATGGATGATCAGCCAGTTTGATACGGTATGTATCATGGCGTATCGTGACACACTTTCCGGTCAAAACGGCATCCTGAACTTGATTGATCAGGAAATGAAGGAAGCGGATGAATTAGAGACGCGTGTCTTGGTTGCTGTAAATATGAAGCCGCTTGATGATGACCACGCTTCTTTTGCAGAGGAAGGCCCAGCTCTCATGAAACAGCAATTAGAGCAATTGCCTGCACATTTGGCACAGCATCCGTCCTTCTCTGGTGTCGCGATCCACGATTATCGCTCCTGGAAGGAGGCGACTCCACTGCCCCCGGTAACGAAGCAACGTTACAAAGGTACCTACATATGGCGTGCAGAATTGATTGGCACGGAAAAGGAGGAAATTCTCTCCTTTGCGGAACAAAACGGGGTGAATCTACTCTATGTTCGGCTTGATTTGGAGCAGCCGACTTCCTATTATCGCGAATTCGTGAGAGAGGCTCGTGAGGCGGGTATCGAGGTTCATGCGATGGGCGGTCATCCGATTTGGGCGATGTCTGAAAATCGGAGCAAGATCATGAAGCTCGTGAATTGGGTGAAAGACTACAATGAATCTGTTTCGACTGTAGAGCAATTTCACGGCATTCACTTAGATATCGAGCCGTATGTCCTTCCAGTCTGGCGAGAGGATAAAGAGGCAGTCTTGCGCCAGTGGATGGGCAACATCGAAGCATTTGTCGAGGAGACCAAGGACGGGACTTCCTTGGAAGCGAGCGTCGATCTCGCTGCATGGCTGGACAAGACACCGACTCCAGGTCAGCCCGAATTGCCGTTTTCGCATTGGATGATCAAACAGCTTGATCATACGACCTTGATGGCTTTTCGTGATCGGGCTCCTGGCATTATCGGCTTGGTTGAAAATCAGATGAAGTACGCAGAGAGCCTCCAGAAAAAGCTGGTCGTCGCCGTGGAGACGAAAGAGAGCCACGAAGGGAACGGGATCACCTTTTACGAGGAAGGCATGGGCGAAATGGATCGGCAGCTGGATCTGGTGACAAAAGCGCTGGATCGATACTCCTCTTATTGGGGGCTTGCCATTCATGCTTATGACTACTGGAAAAACGGGAAAGAGTAGGCTGCCTGCACCATTGTTGTACAATAGAAGAAAACGAGCGTCGGAAAGAGGAGAACAAGCCATGCTAGATGTGCAAAACCGACATCGAAATCTTCCGCAGCGTACGCCAGAGATGTTGTACAACGTGGTGCGCAAGTTTTACCGTGGAGCAGCCAGTCATTTTGACCTGATTCAGGAGAAAAAGCAGGAAGCACGTGCAGCCTTGGCAGCTGGTGACCACGACAAAATCCGTGCAGCCGTACACACGTTATTTTTGGAGTTCCATTTTTATGTGACCTGCTGGCTCCAGATTGAGCTTGCCCTGTATCGGCTGGCGAGTCAGGATGAACGCCTTGTGCAAGTGATGGAGAGATATCGACCATCGTTGGAAAAGCATGTAGCGGTACGGCAACTGCTGGATCAGACGGAGGCGTGTGTGGAGGCGCAGTTTCAACCAACCGGGGATGGATGGTCCTGCGTGCAGAAGGATGTCTACGTGTTTGGTAGCATCATTTTTACAGTGGATGAAGAGAGTCTGCAAGATTTGCATGCCGTGTATCAGGCGATTTGGGAAAATGCAGATCGCTAAACGATCACTCATAACAAAAAGCGTGACCGTCGCGATGGATGGTCACGCTTTTCTCATTTAGAAAGTGCCAGGGAAAATGGAGCCTGTGTGAGGAGCCATCTGGCCTGGGGTGTTCAATTGGTGAACCTCTTGTGTGTTCGTGCCTGCAAAGCCGGGAGAGAAGATCGATTGTGCTCCTGCGCTAGCCTGATTGCTGTACGCCTGATTGGCATATGCCTGTGGCTGCAGCTGAGGTTGCAGCTGCTGACCTTGTTGCGCTTGCATGCCATAGCCAGTGTTATTCAACTGGCGAACTTCCTGGACATTGGTATTGGCAAAGCCAGGCGCAAAAATACTGCCAGTCATCGCTGGTGGATACGCTGCTTGATTCGTATAGCCAGCTTGTCCTCCGTAGCCGCTATAGCCAACTTGATTGCGGGCTTGAACCTCTTGAACATTTGTGCCGGCAAAGCCCGGAGAGAAAATGGAGCCTTGTCCAACCGATTGCTGATAAGAAGGCTGTGCCTGCATGTAGCCAGCTTGCGGGCCTTGTGCATAGCCTGCGAATTGATTTTGCATGGACTGAAGCGCTTGATTTTGCCCATAGCCATATTGCTGTTGTTGTTGTTGTTGAGGATAGCCAGTCTGATTGAGCTGTCTTACTTCCTGGACATTGGTATTTGCAAAACCTGGGGAGAAAATCGATTGTGCCCCACCGGAGGACATACCCAATGAAGGAGTTCCGATGGATTGGGCATGACCGCCGTGATTCCAATGCTGCACTTCTTGTACGTTTGTTCCGGCGAATCCTTGTTGGAACATAGCACCTGCAGGGCTCATTGCTCCAAAAAATTGCGGTTGTTGTTGGGATTGCATCATATTGTTAAGTATATGGGTCATGGTTAAGACCACCTCCATGGAGTATTTTTTCCAAGGTTGATCAGGTCATGCATCCGATAACGAAAAAAACATGCCGGAGTCTAAACGGCATGTTCCTTTAGATCAAAATGTGTGACTTGCCTCATTGTTCAGTGCTACCCGCACGTACAGCCAGCATGCCGATTCACCTATTGCGGTAGCGTTTATCTACAATCAGGAAGGATTGACCCATTATGAGCCAACAGCCTGGGGGTCAATCGCGTCAGCCAGTCGTTCGTTGGGTGATGCGCCGTTCCCCTTCCTGACGGGCAAATCGCACCAAGGTCGTCTGTGAATCAGCTAGTGCTGTTCGACTCCCTTATCCTGCGGCATTCCCTCGCTTGCTTTGCAAGTGGGAGACATGCTGTGCGTAGTGGATCAAATTCGCTAACGATAAGCTTCGAATCGATGGTTCATCGAATTTCTCCGGCTTTGCATTCGCTTCAAAGAGCCAGAGCTTTCCTTCTTCTGTCAAGCCAAGGTCCATCGACATCTCAGCCAAATCCGTCCATTCTGCATTTAATGATCGTGCGATGGCGAGTGACGTATCGTGAATGTGTCTTTCCATTTGCTCGTGATTATTAGTAAACAAGGCTTGCGTAACGGTTGATAACGAGTGGATCGAGCCGCCGCGTGGCACATGAGTGGTGATGCTTTGCGAGCCAGACCTTCTGATACCAACCCCGGTTACGCTCCATTCGCCCTCACCATCTTTCTGTACGAGGACACGCACATCAAAAGGTTTGCCGTTGTAACGGGCACGACGGATACCTTGCTGCATGATGTACTTCTGCTGTTTGACATGGAGTCTAATATGCTTCCATACGTCATTCAAATTGGAAAAGCGGCGAGTAATGGCCTTTTGCTCCTTTAACCGTTGCAGGAACCACTTATCGTTTTTGAAATCAATGCGCATAATTCCCTGACCAGCTCTACCGCGCACAGGTTTCAAGTAGACAAAGCGATGTTCAGTGCAAAAGCTTC
Organism: Brevibacillus sp. BC25; assembly: GCF_000282075.1. Taxonomy (NCBI): domain Bacteria; kingdom Bacillati; phylum Bacillota; class Bacilli; order Caryophanales; family Paenibacillaceae; genus Brevibacillus; species Brevibacillus sp. BC25. The sequence continues at coordinate 10,049 of NZ_AKIX01000081.1, read as the reverse complement.
GAAAGCGAGCCAAGGTGTCCAGCTTTTTCGTATCCGGTAGAAAATCTTGCACTTCCAGGTGGGATTCAAGCATCGTAAAAAGCTGTTGCTTGTCAAAAAAGGCACGATTAAACAATGTGACATTTGGCATCTCATGAATGCGGTTCAATGCTCTTCGGACTTCAGGTCGCCGTTCTGCTTTTCTCGTCGGAATTCGGTTGTAAACCACATGGGGGAAAGGTAGAATCACCTCTTGCCACGTGTTTAGACGATTGTTGTACAAATAGCCGCGCACCTTTTTCTTCTCCCAATTGATTCCTTGCGGAGTGAACACATATACGAGTGCACCCCATTGCTTTCCCGATTGAGTAATATCCTTGAAGTTCTCGCGATTTCCTAAAAATGTTGCCCCTTCACCAACGGTCAATATGCCAAATAATGGGCCAAGCTTCAGGGAGTCGTCCGCCATTTTCCAGTTAATGCGTGTACGAATACGGCTTGCTTGCACGCGGGGTAAACCAGCGTATATCCGTTTCGTATGAGAAAAGGGACCGAGACTGGCGACCAGTGGCTTTGGCGAGCGTTTAAGGACTAGCCGAGGTAACTGTACGAACCATCTACCGCTAGGGAGGATCGTCAGCCACCCGGAGCGCTGCTGAAGCATGGTGTTCCTCCTTCCTGAAAAACGGTACAGATCGCGTGCGACTAGAAATTGGCCAAGTAACAGCTATAATCGACGAGCAACTTGCGTGATTCGTGATCAGCCTCCCTGAGTCGGGCGTGCTTGAATATAGAACGGCCAGGCTTGGAATTCGCTTCGAACATCCAGACATGGCCTTGCGTATCAATCCCCATGTCCAGCCCCAATTCTCCTAAATCAATCCCTTTTGCCAGTTCGATTGCGGTAGCGAGTCGGATCGACGCGTCAGAAATGCGCTGAGTCATGAGGGGTTTTTGTTTGCCAAACAGGTGCTGCAACAGGTCATCGCCGGGGATGACAGTTCCACCCGTGCGTACGTGGGTAGTTACGCTGCCAGAACCGGCAACCTTGGCTGCCGTGCAGGAGACGACCCACTCGTTTTGCTGATTTTTATGCAAGTGAACACGGAAATCAAACGGTCGTCCATGGAATGTCATGAGCGAAATGCCCTGTTGTGCCAGATACGCACTGACGCGACGACTGCGGAAGACATGCTGATAAAGGCTGGACAGCTTGGAAAATTGTTTTTTTACATTGCCGCTGCCTGTATGATAGGAGGCAGTAAAGCCACCGCCTGCCTGGCGAACCACTTTGACAATACCGTACCCGAGACTTCCATTTTTGGGCTTCAAATAAACGATAGGGTATTTACGCAGCAAGTCTCGAACCGTTGTAAGGGAAGGAGAGGTATAAGTCTCCGGGATATGCTCATTCACTTCTGGATTCGGATACAGCAGTTGGTGCACGCCCCATTTGTTGAAAAAGCCCTGATTGAACATTGGTAAATTGGGGTAACTGGCGAGGCGATACTTGAATTCCTGGACGGCTTCATGTTTTTCTGCTGAACGGGAGGGAATACGATCATAGACGACATCGGGCATGGCGGTAACATGCTTTTTCCAAAAGTAGCCGCCTGACTTGCTTCTGCGCAAAAACCACGCTTTGACCGTATTAGATTCCCAGTCCACATCAGTTGGGGAAAATATATAGTAGAAAACGCCTTTCCCTTCTTGAGCTTGTAACAGATTGTAAAAAAACGAGGTGCGAGGGCCAATTGGCTGCTTGGGATCTCGTCTTATGCCAGTCGTAACGATCCCGATTGAAGGACCGATCCGGAGTGCGGATCCTTCTAGTTTGAGCTGGATCAAACCAGGGTGGGGAATGCCCAGCTCCGTTTGCAAGAGTGTCGTCACTTTCATGACGTTCGTATCCGGATTGCGTTTATCTTGTAAGACAGTTGCGACTACTTCCTTTTTACCCAGTAAGACTTTAATTTTTTGGCGTTGCCGTAGCTGTAGCTGTTGGAAGAGAGTAGCTGGCAGGATAATCCCACTGATACGGGGGTTGGAAAGGAAGCGAAGCCGCATTCTGAACGTTTCCATGCTTTAACCTCCTACACGCTCTTTCATGAGATAGTGGGCGTAGCGAACAGGCTGAGTAATCGAATGCAGTTGTGCAGTCGGGTCGTCAATCATGCGAAAAACGGTTCGCCCTGGCCTGCTGTTTACCTCGATGATCCAGACATTACCTGCGGTGTCGATGCCAATATCGATTCCCAGCTCAACGAGTCTGCCGTGTGACTCTTCCAAAAAACGGGGAAGTTCTTCTGCCACTCGGTTGATTGTTTGCTCGATGCGTGCCGCTTTTGCAGATGTGAAGTGAAGGGGCAGGAAAGAGGTCAGAGGTGTTGCTTTCCCTCCTCCGTGCAAATTGGAGGTGATACTGCGTTTGTCTCCCAGTCGCACAGCTTTGCCAGTCGTCCCCCATTTACCCAGCCCGTTTTTTTGAACCAGAACACGGACATCGAATGGGGTACCATTCGGGGTATGCAACTCCAAATAGGGCTGTACCAGGAAATTACGGCCGGCAGTAAAGACAGATACAAAACTTTTTAATCCGGCAGTGTCACGAATTCGCCTGGTGAAAGGCTTATTGTCTCGGTTTCGTCCAGAAGCTTCATAGCCACTGCGCATTTCTTTGATTCTCACGACGCCAATACCGTGAGTTCCCGCCATCGGCTTGATGATGGCTGCCCCGTATTTTTGCAAGGTTGCATGGAGCACAGGATATGAGAATATTTCAGTAGGCGGGAGCAGCGGGGCGAGGAGAGGGGACTTAACGAGCATCTGGTGCACCTGCCATTTTCCAGACAGACCATGCCCCAAAAACGTAATGTTGCGATCGTTTTGCAACTTTTCCACAAATGGTTTATAGTGGCGATAAGATGGGCCCACAAAGCAGCGATCATAGATAAAGGCGGGGATTGGGAAGTCTTTCGCGTGCCAGGACCCATTGCGATATTCGTAGCCTTTTACCATTCGGGTGGAAAAGTTAACCTGACGTGGTGAAAAAACGAAGACGCGAATGCCGTGCTTGCGTCCATAGAGCGTAAGCTTTTTGTAGTACCCTTTGTCTACAAAGTGGGAGCCTTGGCACCGGGCCATGATGCCAAGACTTCTCTCGGATGCTGTCATGTAGGTCACCTTCGCCTGTTTTTGTTGCGCTTCGGTCTTCTTTTTATCGTCTTTTGTGGTTGAATGGTCCGGGGAAAACCACTTAGAAAGGCGGAATAATCCAGCATGCGAATGACAGAAGGGCGAGCACGCCGAGGCAGCTCTTCGGCACCCTCAGGCAACGGAACTGTTTTGGCTGTCTTGGATGGCTTGCTGTTGACCTCCAATAGCCACACCCGTCCATGGACATCGACTCCCAGATCAATTCCGAATTCTGCGTACTGCCCAGGCAGTGATTCTTCTAAAAGGATCGCAAGCTTAAGTGCTACTGCGCGTAACGTTTGAGGGGATGGTCGAATCGCGCTCGCCCGTGGTCCACAAACTCGCAGCGCCTGAAGGGGAGTCATCATTTGCCCGCCTCTGGCTATATTGGAAACAATGTGGTTTAATCCCAGTCGAGCTACCATGGAAGTGATGGACCATTCGCCTTTTCGGTCTTTTTGTACCAATACACGAAAATCTGTCGGTCGTCCTTGGATGCCGATTAACTGTAATCCTTGTTGCAGCAAATAGGATGTGCCTTTTGTTCTTTTTTGCAAATACTGATGTAAGCCCTGAATGCTAGCAAATGATTTGCGCAATCCTCCGGGGAACGCGAGCTGATATCCCTCGGGCGAACTGCGAACTCGAATGATCCCGCGCCCCATGCTGCCGTTAGCTGGTTTTGCATAAACGGTGCGATACGTAGATAGCATTTGCCGCAGGTCTTCCTGTTTCAAATAACGAACCATACTAGGAAGATGTTCGGAGGCTGTTGGTTGATTCTCAAGAGCGGCGTGTACATGCCACTTATTCAAAAAACGCTCGTTAAAAAAGGGAATGGAAGCGTCCTTGCAGCGTTGAACCCAGTTGGCCATCTGTTCACTTCGTTCGCGTTGGCGGGATACGAGCCGGTTGTAAATGCATTGCGGAAGCGGAAGTAAGGTTTGTCTCCAGACGCCTCCTCTTCTAACGATGCCGCGCACGATTCCCGCATCCCAGTTGACATCCTGAAGCCGAAATACACAAAGGATACCTCCGCGTTTACGGGTGATATCAGACATCTCCTGGAAGAAAGAGTTTAGGTGTCCAAACGGTGCTTGCGAGAACGCTGCATTGTAGGTCGAAACAAGAACACCTACATACGGTCCGAAAACGATTGTTTTCTGACTCGCATCATAACGGACTAAGAGTGGAACGCCCCTGGGCAGATAAAGTGATTGAGCTAAAGATGGTCGTATGAAGGTTTTACCCGAGGTTTTGCCTCCCCGTTCCCAACTGCCTACGCGTGCGGAAACGGTTTTGCTCCCAAATTGAACTGCAAGGGTGGACGGTGTTGAAAGATTCCATTTGCGCAAGTGCGCCTGGGGCAGGTTAAGGTCTACTTCCGATATTATCTCGTTTTCAACAACGATTGTTGGAACGTAGGACATGAGTATCCCCTTCCCATCAGGCAAAGTTAGTCTATGGTATGAGCATCCAAAACGTTTGGTGCCATGTAGAGAAGAGAGGTTGTTAGGATTTATGAACGCTTGGATACTATTAGTGAATATGGCAATAGGCTCTGTCATCGGTGGAGTGACGAATGATTTAGCCATCCGAATGCTATTTAAACCAGTAAAACCGTGGTATATAGGCAGATGGAAAGTGCCTTTTACTCCGGGATTGATTCCGAGAAGACGGGACGATATCGCGATACAAATGGGCAGACTCGTCGAAGAACATTTGCTGACGACAGAGGGGGTCAAGCGTGCGCTGACCCAGAGTGGTTTGGAGAGCACACTGACAGGATGGATGAACACCATCGCTCGCGACTGGATGACAGATGAGCGTAGTCTACGTCAAGCATTGCTCACGGTGATGCCACAGTTATTTAAGGAAGACGGAACGTGGAGTGAGGGTGTCCGCGCGCCTATCGAGGCGAAATGGGGTACTTTTGTTGAACAGGTTCTGGCACAATATGAAGAGAAAAAACTGCGAGAGTTGGTTACGGACAACGGACGCGAGCGTCTGGATGCTGCACTTGGCAGTGTGAGCGAACTGCTCTTGAAACGTTTCCGCGAATATTTACATTCCCCGGAAGGCCAGCAAACCTTGCAAAACATGGTTCGCGGATTGCTCGGTGGAGGCGGGGGCATGTTTGGTGGCTTGGTCGGGATGTTTCTTGGGGATGACAAGATTTTGGGCAAGATTCTCCCGTATCTCGATGAGCTTTTGCAAAGCAGAGAGCTTTCGGAGCGCGTGCATTACTTTTTGCATAAGGAAGCGGACAAGCTCTTGGACAAAAATGTGGGCGAAGTGGTTGCCTGGATTGGGCGAGATCAAGTGGACGACTGGGCGCGGAAGCTTTTTGCCAAGTTGGAGGAGCAAAGCCTGCGGATCGTGGACGAGCCTCTGTCTCGTTTGACAGCGCCTTTTTCTGAGACGGTGACAACGGAACTCGTTCCTCGTTTGGCAAAGTGGATGGTGGACACGCTGCAACAAAACATAGAGAGAATATTTTCGCGCCTGACCATCCGGGATATTGTTACCCGGCAAGTAGAGGGTTTCCCGATTGAAAGAATTGAAGAGATGGTAGTCGGGATCTCAGGCAAGGAATTCCGCATGATTACCGTGCTCGGATTTATCCTTGGCGGGATGATTGGGCTCATCCAAGGATTATTGGCAAACTTCATCGGCTAAGAAAAAGGAAGTTCAAAAAGTCGTCTTTTGATCACGTAGTAGTTATGAAAGTCTGATCGACATCGAAAGAGGTGTTCACCTTCAAAGTCCGGTGCTCATGTAGATTCCCTACACTCCGCTCCTCCTTTTTCAGGTTCTCACCACTATCTCGGTGCTGAAAAGCCGACTTTTTGAACACGTACTAAAACTGAAAAGAAACTGTAACTGTGTTGTAATAATCCTGTAATATTCCTTGGGTATGATAAAAGCACGATGAAAACCCCCTTAATGATATACTTTCTGGTCGGTAGCTTTTGAAAAAGCTACCCTTTTTTTTTGCCCCGCCTTCGGGTATATTGGTCGAAGGAGCGCACGTACATGGAACGGGTGGGAGAAAAGGAAGGGGGAATAGCAATATGGCAACGAAACATGAACAAATCTTGCAACATATTGATCGCCTTCCGATCGGTTCGAAGATTTCCGTGCGGCAGATCGCGAAAGACCTGGATGTGAGTGAAGGGACTGCATACCGCGCGATCAAGGAAGCGGAAACACAAGGATACGTCAGCACGATTGAGCGTGTCGGTACGGTGAGAATCGAGAAGAAGCAAAAGGAAAATATTGAACGTTTGACCTTTGCGGAGGTTGTGAACATCGTCGATGGTCATGTGCAAGCCGGACGTGAAGGCTTACACAAGACCTTGAATAAATTTGTAATAGGAGCCATGCAGCTCGAAGCCATGATGCGCTATATCGATGCCGGAAGTCTCTTGATTGTCGGTAACCGCTATCAGGCGCACAAAATCGCTTTGCAGCAAGGGGCTGCTGTGTTAATTACCGGGGGATTCGATACAAGCGAGGAAATCAAGCAGCTGGCTGACCGCTTAGCACTGCCAATCATCTCCTCCAGCTACGATTCCTTTACGGTAGCATCGATGATTAACCGGGCCATTTACGATCGCCTCATCAAAAAGGAAATCGTAATGGTAGAGGATATTTTGAAGCCGCTTGCAGAAACGCCTGTCTTATTGACATCAGATTCTGTTGCCAAGTGGCATCAGTATACGGAACTGTATCAGGACACGAGATTCCCCGTCGTTGACGAGCAGATGCGCCTGATCGGAATTGTTACCTCTAAAGACATCATCGGTCACGAGGAAACTGCGACGATCGATAAGGTCATGACCAAGAACCCGATTACGACCTCGCCACGGGTATCCGTAGCGTCATCTGCGCACACCATGGTGTGGGAAGGAATCGAGCTTTTGCCTGTCGTAGACAACCATCGCAAGCTCGTTGGAGTCTTGAGCCGCAACGACGTGTTAAAAGCACTGCAATTTACAGCTAAGCAACCACAGATGAGTGAAACGTTCCCGAATCTGATCATGTCCCATTTCCGTGAGGAGCGACAAGCAGATGAGATGATCTATCTGGGTGATGTGAGCCCACAAATGACCAACCATCTCGGTACGATTGCCAGCGGAATCATGACGACGGTCATGGTCGAGGCTGCTTGTAACCTGCTGCGTCATCATCGTCGAGGCGACATGGTACCGGAAAATATTACCGTCTATTTCCTAAAGCCTGTCCAGATGGAAAGTCATATCGAAGTTAAGCCGCGCCTATTGGACATCAGCCGCCGCTTCGGAAAAGTCGAAGTATCCGTATTCCACGGCGATCAGCTCGTGGGGCAGGCTATGATTACTGCGCAAATTATTGAACGTTAAATGAAAGGAACAGTCTCTTTACGACTGTTCTTTTTTATTTCCGGCCGTGGTGAAAGGAAGAAGCGCATTTCCAGTCTACGCTTCGGCCTCCGCCCCGCTGTGGGTTGGGACTGTCCGCTTCGGAATAAATGGCGGGAGCGCTTCAAACGTTGCAGTTTCGAGGAAGTATTCCATAAGTGAAGCTGAAATTCCCCGCCATTTATCCCTACGCTGAGATGGGCTCCAGAGGCGCTTGGACTGGAAATGCGCTTCTTCTACGCAGCTTTTGCAAAAGAGTCTTGAAAGTATTTTTCAGAAAGTAAAAATCATCCTGATTCACTGAAAAACCAGCTACAACGAAGTAAACAGCCGCTTCAAGGAAAAAGGAGAAATAAGCGAGGCTCTTTGGGACACCAGCCGAGGCGCAGTGGAAAAAGGGAAACACGCCTTTAAGCGTCCACCTCTGAACATGCTCCCTGGGAGGACTGCTTTGGACGCGGTTTCCCTTTTTCCACGGAGCCGTACAGGAATGACCCCTATGCAGGGGGCCCAAGAAGCTCGAGCGTTTTCTCCTTTTTCCGCAGCCACCAACAGCAACGGCTAAGGTGTTTTAAACGCCCTCGAATTGACAGGCAAAGAAATCCAATTTATCATCTAATTAGAACGCCATCTAATCAGATCGATTAAATAAAGAAAGGAGCGCCCTTTTTGCAATTAAACCAACTCGTCACCTTTTACAAAGCACTCGGAGACCCGACGCGCGTACGCATTCTCGCGATTTTGGCAAATGGTCCCCTGCACGGACAGGCGTTGGCAGGCAAGCTCGGCGTAACACCTCCCACCATCACCCACCATATGACAAAGCTTCGAGAAGCAGGTGTCGTTTACGAACGTCGTGATAAAAACACCATTTACTTTTACCTGCACGAAGCCAATGTAAAGCGCCAGTCGCAGGCAATCGTGAACGTCATGGAAAAAGCAAAGGATTCGACAGCAGAGGACATTTTTGCGCAAGACAACTCACATGTTCAGAGGAGGCACCAGATGGCAGCGGAAAAAATGCAGGTCATTCGCAGCTTCATTACGCCAGATGGCAAGCTGAAACAAATTCCGTCCCAGCGTAAGAAAAAGCTGATCGTCTTTGAATACATGGTCCGTGGGTTAGAAAAAGACCGCAAATACAAGGAACAAGAGATCAACGAATACATTCGCCAATTCCACGAGGATTATGCTACGATTCGCCGGGAATTCATCATGAATCATTATATGTATCGAGAAGAGGGTATCTATGAGCTGAACCCGGAGGAAATGTGGGCAAAACCCGAAGACCTGCAATAGCAGGAAATCGTTTCCTCCTGAATTGAACAGAAAAAAGGACAACCTTCGGCACTGCCGCTCAGGTTGTCGAAGCAATAGAATGTCACACAAATTCATTATAGCGAGAGATCTATCAGGTTTGTATGATAAACAGCTGGGAATAGAGGAAAAGTATTTCCAGTCAACATTTTCCCAAAAATGAGAAGGCATGCGGAACGCAAAGCTGTTCCCATGCCTTTTTCTTATCGAGGTTTTTGAACACTTATACCCCTTTTTTCAATTCTGCCTGCCAAGCTGTACGATAACGGAAATAATTGCGAGTTCCCAAAAATAGATTCATAGCCCCTACAATCAGCATGATCAGCGCAACGACAATGCGGATCGTATCGAGAGAATCAAAAGTAAACTGATTGATGCCGAACAAAGAAACGAGTATCCCCAATGACACATTCATTTTCCCTAGCAACATACGCGATTCAAGCGGATGGACGCCTCGTCTGCGCGCATGGATACTATAGTAGACGCTGGCTACCAGGGAAGCGAGAACACCGGTCATGTAAAAGGCAGGCCACATATATGGATTCATCCTTTCTAGCCATTCTGGTATTAATCATCCTACCAAAATCAGGGGAGAACGGTCAAATACAAGCGGGAACATTTGTTCTTAACGTCCGTATGCGCTATACTTCCGGTATAATGTAAGAGAGAAAGTTTCAATCGTGAAAAGTGAGAGGGGTAATATCATGACCTCCTTTGTCCATTTGCATGTTCATACGGAGTACAGTCTGCTGGACGGAGCAGCACGTATCGATGAGCTAGTGAAGCGAGCCAGCGAATTGGGCATGCACGCACTGGCTATGACAGACCATGCCAATCTGTACGGGGCGATCCCGTTTTATAAAGCTTGTCTGGAGGCAGGCATCCAACCGATTATCGGAATGGAAATATACGTAATAGAAGGAAATCTTCAAGATCGCGTGCGAAATGCACCGCCGCCTAGTCATCTGATCGTTCTCGCTGAAAACGAAATGGGCTACCGGAATCTCCTGAAGCTGGCGACAATCGCGAATACAGACGGCAACTACATTCTTCCGCGTCTCAACAAAGAGGTGCTAACAAAGCATACAGACGGCCTCGTTGCACTGAGCGGCTGCCAGCAAGGGGAAGTAGCCAAGCTGTTACTGGCTGGGGGAA
>NZ_AKIX01000080.1:0-3085 GCF_000282075.1 Brevibacillus sp. BC25 | reverse complement strand
CGGCTAGCCAGCTCGCGAGCAGCCGTCTTCGTCAAGCCAATAACCCCAGCTTTTGCCGCCACGTAGTTTGCTTGTCCTGCGTTCCCCAAAACCCCTACCACAGAAGTGATGTTGATGATTTTGCCTGAACGTTGCTTCATCATTGGGCGGGTCGCTGCCTTTACGCAGTTGAATACACCCTTCAGATTCGTCGCAATGACATCGTCCCACTCGTCTTCTTTCATGCGCATGATCAGGTTGTCGCGAGTAATTCCTGCGTTGTTCACGAGGATATCGATCGCACCAAAATGATCCAAAGCAGCTTTGAACATGTCGTTGACATCCTCTGTAGAAGAAACGTTCGCGCGAATCATGATGGCATCGCGGCCCATTTCTTTAATAAGCGCAACAGTCTCACTCGCTGCCGCTTCACTACCTGCGTAATTGACAACCACATTAGCCCCAGCTTCTGCCAGCTTCAATGCAATCGCACGCCCAATACCACGGGAAGCCCCTGTGACCAGTGCTGTTTTTCCTGTTAACATAGTACCCCTCCGTTCAAAAGCTCAGTAAGCGAATCCATATCCTGTACAGAGATAATTGTTGTATCCGCTGGTGCGATTTTCTTGATCAATCCAGCCAAAACTTTTCCTGGACCGATTTCTATAAAGGTCGTCACACCTGCTTCGACCATCCATTGTACAGAATCCTCCCACAAAACTGGAGCGGAAACTTGTTGAACCAATTGATCTACAATGATTGTAGCCTCAGACACCGGTCTAGCCGTTACGTTTGCCACAACAGGCACAGTCGCTTCTTGTACCGTTACTCCAGCCAAAACCGCTTGCAGTTTATCTGCTGCTGGCTGCATCAAGCTCGAGTGGAACGGACCGCTTACATTCAATGGAAGGACACGCTTTGCGCCCGCTTCCTTCGCTTTTTCACCGGCCAGCTTCACACCTTCAGCAGAACCAGAGATTACGATTTGCCCTGGGCAATTCATGTTTGCTAATTGAACAGGATGTCCAGATGCTGTTACTTCTTCGCAAACCGCATGCAGTGCCGCGCGATCCATGTTCAAGACAGCCGCCATTGCACCTTGTCCCGCTGGCACTGCCTCTTCCATGAACTGACCACGAGCTCGCACTGTTTTGACTGCATCTGCAAAGGACAAGGCCCCCGCTGCAACCAAAGCAGAATACTCACCCAAGCTGTGACCCGCTACGAACGCAGGCTTATAGTCAGGCAACTTTTCGTTCAATGTTGCCATAACAGCGATGCTTGCTGTCAAAATAGCTGGCTGTGTGTTTGCTGTCAGCTTCAATTCCTCTTCTGGACCTGCAAAACACAGTCCCGATAAGGAAAAGCCGAGCGCTTCATCAGCCTGCTCAAATATGTGACGGGCCGCTTCCGATTGTTCGGAGAGAGCTTGCCCCATTCCTACAAATTGTGAACCTTGCCCTGGAAAAACAAAGGCTACTTTTCCCATTCCTACTTGCTCCCTTCTGCCGGAGTCGTGCACCACTTCAAGAGCGTCGCTCCCCAAGTCAAGCCACCACCAAATCCAACCAGAATCAGGTTATCGCCTTCTTTTACACGACCAGCCTTTACTGCTTCATCCAGCGCTACTGGAATGGAAGCAGAAGACATGTTTCCATAGCGATCCAGGTTGATCGCAACTTTATCCTCAGACAGACCGAAACGCTGTATAGCAGAGTCGATGATGCGTTTGTTTGCCTGATGCGGCACCAACAGGTCGATCTCATCCTTCGATACGCCCGCTTTGGACAAGACAGCCTCTGTTGCAGAATTCATAACGCGAACGGCGAATTTGAAAACTTCTCCGCCTGCCATGTGGAGATAATGCAGTCCTTGTTCGACAGACTCAGCGGATGCAGGTGTTCTGGAACCACCTGCCGGCATGCACAAGAGTGACCCGCCTGATCCATCTGCGCCGAGCTCAAAGGACTGGAAGCCGTAGCCCTCGGTAACTTCACCGATAACAGCCGCACCCGCGCCGTCTCCGAACAAGACACATGTATTTCGATCTTTGTAATTCGTAATTTTGGACAAGGTCTCAACGCCTACGACCAACACTTTTTTATACAAACCGTTTTGGATGAACTGAGTCGCTGTCGTAATTCCGTACAAAAAGCCTGTGCAAGCCGCGGAAAGATCCATCGCAGCCGCACGTGTAGCACCCAGCTTTTCTTGCAGCAAGCAAGCAGTAGACGGGAACGACATGTCAGGCGTTACGGTAGCGACAATGATCATATCCAACTGTTCCGCGCTGATGTTTGCTTTTTGGAGCGCTTCTTTGGCAGCCTCGTAAGCCAAGTCGGAGGAAGCTTGCTCCGGTGAGCTAATGCGGCGTTCTCTGATTCCAGTACGGGAAACAATCCACTCATCAGAGGTTTCCACCATTTTCTCCAGATCAAAGTTCGTCAATACCCGCTCAGGGGTATAAGAGCCTGTAGACAAAATCCCTACTGAACGCTTTGCACTCATCTGCTTCACTCGCTTTCTCCCAAAGTATTTTTCTGTAATGATTGCTGGATAACATCATTCACGTCCTGCTGAATAAAACGCGTAGCACTGACGATCGCGTTTTTCATCGCGCGCTCATTTGAGGAACCGTGGGCCTTGATCACTGGGGATTTCAATCCCAGTAAGGGAGCACCACCGTATTCCGCATAATCCATTTTCTTTTTAAAGCGAACCAATCCAGGTTTCAGAATGGCCGCTCCTAGCTTATTAATCAGGCTGGAAGTAAACTCCTGCTTCAACTGCGAAAAGATTGTGGAAGCAGCACCCTCTACGGCCTTTAGCAAAACATTTCCTACAAAGCCGTCGCATACGAGCACATCACAGGCTCCTTGCATAACATCGCGCGCTTCCACATTTCCTACAAAGTTCAAGTCAGCTTCTTGAAGGAGAGGAAAAACAGCCTTCGTCAATTCGTTCCCTTTTCCTTCTTCTGTCCCGACATTCAGCAAGCCTACTGTCGGACGCTCGAAGCCCAACACTTTTTCAGCATACAAGCTCCCCATCACCGCGTATTGTACAAGCTGATGCGGCTTGGCATCCATATTGGCTCCGACGTCCA
>NZ_AKIX01000079.1:0-12885 GCF_000282075.1 Brevibacillus sp. BC25 | reverse complement strand
GGACATTCCCATTACGGCAGCTCTCATTATAAAAGAAAGCGCTCCAGCCGTAGCTTCTTCAGCAGTTAAACAACTGTTTAACAGATGATCAGACAACAAAACTCCGCTATCACTAGCGGAGTTTTTTCATTTAACGAGACATGATTTCTAACGAAACGTTCAGTGGCAATGCATGTACGGTTCTGTTTTTCTAGCCGACCCGCACTCCTTTTACATCCGTAATCGCATTTTACGTACCCGGGATACCCCTCCCGATAAGTACGCCACTTCTCTCGCTCGTTTTCTCGTCATGCTACTCTCCTGTTATTTTGAATCTTCCCATAATAATTGTGTTGTAGTAATTGCCATCGGAAAGAACTTTGTCGTTTTTGAGTACTCCTTCGATTTCAAAGCCAAACCGTTTGTACAGCTCAATTGCCTTCGCATTCGTTTGCATTACATTCAACGTCATTTTGGTGATGTGGTTGGCGTCTGCCCAGGCTATCGATTCTTGCAAGAGATTTTTCCCAATGCCATAACCCCAGAACTCTTGCAAGACGCATACACCAAACTCTACTTTGTGCGCAAATCTGTTTAAGTAAACACCTGCACATCTGGAAAACCCGACAATCCGATCCTGTACAACAGCAACTAAAAACAAGTTTCTTGGACTTTCTGCATCCGTATGGATGATGTGTTCGAATCCTTGCACATCGATGAAAGCCTCTCCTCTTTCTCTGTCCAAATTTTCTGTCTCTCCATCGATTTGCAGTCGCAGTTCCGACAATTGTTGTGCATCTGTTTCCATTGCAGAGCGAATCGTGTAGGATAACCCGTTCACAGAAAGTAGTTGTTGGCTGATTATCATCATTTTTCTCCTATTGGTAAAATTTTGGTCTTTTATTCTATCATGGGTAGAAGTTTTTGTGAATCTTCTCTCTTCATAAGAAGAGAGGGAATCAATTTGTTTACATAATATTTATTATGTTCATTTATACGGCAAACTGTGGATATGCTACAATATGGGAAAGGAGCGTGCTCGCATGAATTTTTCCAAATCATTTTATTATACGGTCGACCATTCCAAGGTAGAGGAATATAAGAAGATGCTCGATCTAATGAAAATCCCCTACATCGTGGAAGCTCCGATCGTCTTGCTGAATCAAGGAGCGAATCAATACTCCTTCGTTTTTCCTAACATGTCAGGTCGTCTTTACGGAATGGTGAGCAAGTTATTTCAAACGGATGGGAAGCCATATCCGAAGAATGGAACATAGGCAAAAAAAAGGACCCAATGATTGGGTCAAAATAGGAAGTGGAGAGAATGCAAGCTATGTAATATATTCTAACACAACAAAACCAAAATTCAATCAAACTTTCGAATTTTCCGCATTTTAATGTTAGGTTTCGTGACATATGAACTTCCTTCTTTGTGCAAAAAAGTAAAGAAGCCTTACGACGAGTCGACTTCACGTAAGGTTTCTATACACACACTATGCATGAACATTGATAATTTTCTCCATCTCGATCCATTGACTACCCGTTTGGTTTGCTAATTGAACACGTCTCGCCTTCGGGTCTACCCATTTGACCACACCCCACATGCTACACGTATTCCCCCGCTCCCCCTCAAAGGACACACACCAGCTCACATTCAAGGGATAATTCTCTCTTGCCGAATCTCGCAGCATGTACATAAATGCCTCTCTTTCTTCGTTCGTTACTTCAAAATTGCCGTTCACCACGCTTTTCCACCCGCCTAATTACGAACATTTGATATCCAGATACTCATCATGTGTGGGAAATTGTAATTACATTATAGTGATTACGAACATAAGTTCGCAACCCTTTTTTCATTTTCTTCATTTGAACCGCATGAATTGAGCGTTCGCATTGTCAAATGGACCAAAGGAATTATTTTGGGTTGAGGGCGCCAAAAGAAAAAAGCCGTTTTCCCATTGGTTTTGGAAAACGGCTCTTGCTTTTATCTTGATAGTTCCTGTGGTTGATGCTGCGGTCTTTTCTCGACCAGCTCCAAAAACTTTCCGAAGGTAGAAGCGAGTATTTGCTGAAAAAGCATACCGAGAACAACGGGAAGTGCAACAGGCGCAGGAAAGTACGTGATCGCCATAACTGCCCCTGCACTAATGTTTCGCATCCCACTGTTGAAGGTTAACGTGACAATAATATCACGCTCCCATCCGAATAGCCGCGCTATCCCCCACCCCATTACATAACCCAAAATGGCTACAACCAGTACGAGGACCGCCATTCCCACCAGCTTAGCGTCCATCATATGAAAGTAAGAAGAGACCATCGAGCTGTTGATCGCGACGACAACCCCCATTCCCATCTTAGAAAATGGCGCTAATTTTGGTGCCAGCGTTTTTTTGACGTTCCCTTTTGATAAATGATTGAGCAGCATACCGACAAGAGACGGCAACACAATCATATAAAACAAACCCTTCATCAGTTCAGCTAAATCCATCTCGACTTTTGCCCCTAAAAACAAGGACATCCCCAACGGAACAATCAATGGGGAGAGCATCGTATCCAACAAAATAATGGATAGTGTCAGTGCGATGTTCCCGAAATAAATCGATGACCACAAAAAGCTCGTGATCCCTGTGGGAATTAAGGCCGCCAACAAAAAGCCCGTAATGACATGGATATCATCCGGATAAAATAACCGTGCCATTGACCAAGCAACAAGCGGCATAAGTGCATGAAGAATCAACAAGTTGACGATTAAAGGAAGCGGTCTGGTCAGTACCTTTGCAAATTCTTTAAATCCTGAACCCAGACTGCCGGCAAATGTCATGAAGGCAAACACCCAAGGAGACAAAAAAGCAAACGGTTGTAAATGTGTCCCGGCTATTACGCCAATGGCAACACTACTCGGCGTTAGTATGGGCATGATTTTCTCAAGCGATCGATTCAGTTTGGCTAACCCGTTCATCTGATACACCTCAAGTCTCGTCCTTTGATGCTATTGATGTGAGGTATGTTATCATGAACAGATTATTGTTACAAGACCAAAGTTCATTATTAGATTGCATACGCATCATTTATTCGCAATTTCACCTTGCATACTTTCGAGCATGGGAGTAAAGCCTATGACGGAAAGGAGGTATTTTATGAACGGAATGGATTGGGTAGAATTTATCCGAAAAACCGAAGATAAGATGTATCACCTCCATCGAGCGATAGATGGAATCTGTAATGATCCCGACTATAAAGAATCCGTTACGACCTTGACGGAAGTGGTAAGAGATTATCAAGTTCTTGTGGAAAAAGCAAAGGGTGAATTACGCGGCATCGACCTCCATCGGGATCGAGAGCGCGCGCATTATTACGATCATGATCACCACTAGCCTATATAGACTCCCAGTCAGGGAGTTCTTCTCTATCATGAAATCACAGAATAATCAATACTTTTTGATCGTTCTACCAAAATAGACAGCAAAAACCTCACTCTACCCATGTAGTGTGTGAGGTTTGGGAACCAGGCTATCCCTTCATTTTCTTTTCCAGTTCTTTTAAGGATTTCTTCTTCTGGCATGCCGTTTTTACATCAGTTGGCCACTGTTCGTCACTTAGCCTTTGCAAATCTTTTATCAATCGCTTGTCAGCTGTCACATGAATATTGGCATCTGGGAAGGCCTCTTTTAATTTCTTTCCGACTTCTTTTTGAATCGATTCCAGCTTGAACCGATTAAAATTCGTCACTTGAATAGCCACATCGAGCTCTTTATCGATTTGCATAACCACTATTTTGTCTATGCCCTTCACGCTAGCTGTAATCGATCTCGCCCGCTCTTCCCATTGATAATGTCTGACGGGAACAGGCATGCACAACGGCTCCGCTTCCGTTTTTTGCTTGGTCTCTGTACCAGACTGCTTCGTACACCCCGTTACGGTCAAAGCAAAAGCTAGTGTCAAAACCACGAAAGTTGCCCGCACACAAAACACCTCCTGACCAAAATCACCTGTTACTAGCTTGACCTGGTTCGGAGGAAGTATGTAAAGAAAAAAGCGGTGACTCCTCTGCATAATTTGAGTCACCGCGGACCCCAAGAACGTTTCGAGTCCTATATACAAGGATATAAAAAATCGCATCGAAACGCGATAGGAGATAACTGGATATAAAATAGAACAAAAAAAATCCCAACCAACAAAAAGTGGTTGGGGCGTACGGGGTAGTACGCGTATCTATCATACGTGAATGATATTATCTTATAGGACTTCATTTCTGTTGACAACGAACAATAATAGGTACATTTACCTATAGATGGAATAAAAAAATTGCGCCGACTTTGACTGCATCATTTAGTCGAACGCGTAGAATAGAATCCCCAAGGTTGGATTATACTAGCTAGCTTGGATTACTTTTCTATTATCTTGAAAACTCATCGTTCACGCTATGCGAAAATAATGGTAACAGGTGAAAATATTACCTATAAGGCTTAATCGACCATAGAAGCCCTCCGCTGAAATGTGTTAACAGCTACAAAAAAGCCAGCCAGAAGTTGCTAATCGTGTTATGATATCCCTGTAAAATCTTGAGGAGTTGAGATCATGAATAGAGAGCAATGGACAGCGGTTGATCACTATTTTACGGATAAATTACTGGAAGCCGATTCCGTTCTAGACACAGTTCTTCAAGAGAACGCAGCTGCAGGGCTTCCAGCTATTGATGTATCACCCAATCAAGGTAAATTCCTTCATCTGTTAGCACGAATCCAAGGAGCTCGTTCGATTTTGGAAATTGGCACTCTCGGTGGATACAGTACCATCTGGCTAGCCCGCGCACTTCCAGCAGACGGTCGTCTCATTACTCTCGAATATGATCCGGAGCATGCAGAGGTTGCACAATCGAACATTGCCCGCGCAGGACTGGATCAGATCGTGGAAGTGAAAGTCGGGCTTGCCCTTGATTCTCTCATCCAACTTTACAAAGAAAATCAGGGTCCTTTTGATTTTATTTTTATCGATGCAGATAAAAAAGGAAACCCCGACTATTTCCAATGGGCATTAAAGCTCTCTCGCAAAGGTACTGTGATTATCACGGATAATGTTGTACGAAGTGGTCAAGTCGTGGACGAAACAAGCACGGATCCCAATATTGTCGGTGTACGTCAATTCACCGATATGGTAGCTGAAGAGCATCGTGTCCGTGGAACCGTTGTACAGACAGTTGGCAGCAAGGGCTATGATGGCTTTGCGATCATGCTTGTCACCGGGGAGAACTAGTCTTTTTCACTTTCAAAGGTTGTAACGAGTAGGAGTGTGTACATCTTGTTTTGGCTTGGTTTACCTAGCTTTATGCTCATCGCTAATGTCATTTTGGTTCTCGCGGTACTATCGTTGATTATCAAAGTGTTGGTGAAGAGAGAATAACCTGTGTTTTTTGGAGGTGCTTTTCCTTGGAGCCATTGCGTGATCGGTCCCTCGATTTACGAGAAGTAACAGAGGCAGATCTACCTATATTTTTCACCCAGCAATTGGACAAATCTGCTCATAAGATGGCAGCCTTTACTGTCAAGGACCCTGAAGATAGAGACGGATTCACCGCTCATTGGACAAGAATTTTGAACAATGATTCGATTGTGAAAAGAACCATTGTCATGAATGGGCAGATTGTCGGTAATGTTTTGTGCTTTGAGCTGTTTGGCTTGCCTACGATTGGATACTGGATTGACAAAACTTTTTGGGGCAAAGGAATCGCGACAAATGCACTTACTCTCTTTTTAGAGGAGCTCCGAACACGTCCTGTATATGCGCGTGTCGCCCATGACAACATCGCATCCATTCGTGTGTTAGAAAAAAACGGTTTTCAGTCTTTCGGTGTCGATCGGGCATTTTCGGAAGCACGAGGCGAAGAAGTGGAAGAACTCATTCTGATCAAACACACATGAGTTCAGAAGCGCTTACAGTGAGCGCTTCTCCTCTTTTTTATGCAGCAATCATTTTTTTCGCCTTATCATCCGTCCCTACGTAGAAGATGATTTGATGGAATATTTTGAACTCATGCAAAACCCAGAGTTGTTTACTTACCTGCACATGGACGTAATGCCTCTGGAAAACTACAAACGGTTATTTCACTGGCTACGAAGCAGTTATGACACCCCTTTTGACAAGCCTTTTAAATATTCTGTGGCCATACGCGAAAAGGCTACTGGCAGGTTCATTGGCTGGTGTGGTCTTGGCGTTCTTGATTTTCTGGCTCCAGAAAAAGAGCTCTATTATTTAATCGGACGGGATTATTGGGGGAACGGCTTCGCTTTTGAAGCTGCCTCCGCTCTTACTGCATACGCATTTGATGTAATCGGATTGGATCGATTGTACGCAAAAGCACATCCAGACAACAAAGCATCGCTCCGTATCATTGAGAAGCTCGGCTTCTCGTTTGAACGCGTCTTAGATGGCCTGACTGGGGACGACGAGGACTGCAACGGTGAATGGTTGTATTACAAAAAGGGGCCTGCTTTATGGCAGCCCCTTCACTTCCCTTTTTGAACATGTAAAATTCGGTCACAGAGCGACATAGTAGCTACATTGTCGCGTCCGCTCGACTGCGGAGTCACGCCCTCTTTACAGCATTTCATAAAATGCACCATTTCCCCCACAAAGCCCCGCAAATACAGGTCTTTCACCCCTCCTGACATGGTTGAGATGGAAGGGCTGAAAACGGCAACCTGCTCCGTCAATGATTTCCACGATGCAGCATCCGTTGGCAACGACTGATGAATCGTGAGCGTTTCGACATCATTTGCCCGCACATATCCGTGGTCAAATGTAACGAGCAAACTTTCGCTTTCCCGTGACCATGCGCTCATTCCCGCAAAATAAACACTCCCGACAACCCCATTTTCAAATTGCAAGGAGAGCGTGTTTGCAATTCTTCGGTTGTCGTTATTGCTAAACCCGGATACTTGCGATACTTCACCGAACAAGTACCGCATCAGATCAACCATGTGAATGGCGACAAGCTTCATGAACTCTTCCTCATTTGTGCAAAACGGCGTGCTGTCAACAGTGAATGTCAATTGAAAGGAACGCGCCTCTCCCATTGTCCCCGCAGAAATCAATTCTTTTACTTTCATGTAGCAAGGCGCATAACGTTTCATAAACCCCACCATCAGCACTACTCCGGCTTGATCGGCTGCATCGGCGATCTGAGCCGCTTCTTTCGCATTCCATCCCAGCGGCTTGTCCACGTACACATTTTTGCCTGCACGAACGCAATCCAGCACCAAAGAAAATTGATCATGTGGCTGAGCTACGATTACCACTCCATCGCAATTCTCTTGTTTGAGCATGCTATTATAGTTGTCGTAAGCTGTCCCCCTGCTTCCGAATCGCTGGAGGGCAGCTGTCGACCGTTCCATACTGCGAGTAGCAATTGCCTGGATGACTGCCCCCGCTTGCACGGCTGATGGAATAATATTCGTTGTCGCATGGAAGCCGGCTCCGATAAAACAAAGTTTTGAATTCCTCACTGTTTTCTCTCCCATTCATTCAGGATGTTGTCTGACGTATTTCGATCATATCCCTGCTGATAAAACGAAAAAAGGACGACTGTCCCTTTTTAAAAGAAAGAGTCCCTCATGGTGGTCCCATTTATTTAAATTGATCGACCGCTTGCATCAGTCTCAGAAGCTGCTCCGGTTCGATCACAATTTTCCCCTTCGCGATGGACAAATAGTGATTTTCTCTCAACCGTTTGATTGCCCTGTTGACCGATCTGATGCTAATGCCCAAACGTTCCGCCATATGTTGACGCTTCAAAAGTATTATCGCTGCCTTGTTGTCGACCGCATTCTCTTGGGCGAGTTGGATCAGAAGAGACGCCATATTATAGAGAACCGGATAAAAAATGTTTTCCCCGATCTTGGAAGACCGGTGATGGACCTTGTTGGCAATTGTTCTGGCGAGTTCCTTCGCAAAGACGTGACTGCTTTCAAAACAAGTGAGAAAGTCTTCGCGACTCATCTGGAGCGTCGTGCAGTCCGTAACCGATTCGACTGTACAATCGTAGCGGTGAACCCCCGCCAATAGTTCCGTATCTCCAATCCATGTATACGGTTCTGTATCCGTAAATGCATAGATATTGCCATTGTCAAACTCGTTTACAATCCGCATGGTCCCTGCGCAGATGATATATACATGACGGATGACTTCGTCTTTTTTGCAAATGACAGTATCCCTGGGAAATTTCCTGACGATAAACCGATCACGGATCTCAGAGGGAATCTCTGTCAACATGCTGCCCAGCTTCTCGTACTTTTTTATCAATTGGGAGAGCTGCATATGGACTTCCTCTCTTTCCATTCTAATTGTAGTGAATCGTCTAAGACTTAAGTGGCAGGTAGATTATACCACAAGCTGTTTTCCAACGATCAATAAGCTATTCTTTCGAAAGCAGTCGTCAAAATCTTCCTACATGTGTTATAATAAAAGGACAGTATTCTCTTCTTACCGAATTTTTGAATAACCAACACAATTGAATGCGGTAGTTCTTAAGATGATCTCCTGAATCAACGAGGATCATCTTTTTTGTTCTTTCTAACAAACATCACATGACGAAAGGTTGTAGATTATATGGAAGCATTGCCTTGCCAAGGCTGTAAAGGATTGTGCTGTGGTCCTGTTCCTATAACAGAGAAGGAATATAAAATGTTAAACAAGAAATTGAAAGCGCTTCCAACGAAACTCCGTGACGATCTGAAAAATCAACCGAGACTGTTTGGGACTTGTATCTTCTACGACATACACAAAGATCAGTGTGGCATTCATAGCGTTCGACCGGAAGTCTGTCGCGCTTTTGGATATCACAAAGACCTTGTCTGTTTTCGCAAACCAGAATTGGCGACGAAGGAAACGCTGACCTTCAAGGAGACACATATTGGGTATTTGAGTATTGATTTTACCTGGAAGCATTTTTAAAGAAATGGAGCAAATCATGGATCACAGCTGAATAATCATGTTATAGACTGCCTCATTGAACTATACTCATCTTCACTTTCTACACTTGATACGCGATAAAAAATGCCGAGGAAGGTCCGCCACGGGTAGTGTATGAGAAGGAGGCTAATTATGTTGAGGAAGAGTACCAATGTAGCTAGAAGGTCAGCAGTAATGACTGGGGTGTTATTAATAGCCGGGTTGGTTACAGGTATATTAAGTGTTGTTCCTGTTATAGATGGAGCAGACTACCTTGTCAAGGCTTCTACAAATGAAAGCCAGGTACTGCTAGGGGCGTTTTTCCAGTTGTTCATGATTGTTGCCTATGTTGGTATTCCTATTTGGTTGTATCCGATTTTAAGTAAACATCATAAAGGTTTAGCTCTTGGATCTGTTGCTTTTGGCATCATTGCGGGTGTGTTCATTATTCTTGGTGTAATCACTCTTCTGTTGCTATTGACGGTAAGCCACGAATTTGCAAAAGTTGGAACTATGCAAGTATCGTCTTTTCAGACCCTAGGTGGATTGTTACGGGAAGGACGTGATTTGGTCAACCATGTGGCAACGACACTGGCATTTGTTTTGGCTATGTTCTTGTTTACCTACATATTTTACCAAACAAAATTAGTTCCACGTTGGTTGTCAGTCTGGGGTCTTATTGGGTCTACATTGTCCATATTGGCAAGCTTATTATTTATGATTCGCTTCATCGGGCTGGATACAGCCTATATGATATTGAACGTTCCGATAGCCTTTCAACAATTGATTTTGGCTATATGGTTAATCATGAAAGGATTCAATCCAACGGACCAGGATTCTGTATCCCAATTAAAATGAAAAGCTCTAGAACAATTCGAACTGGCTTGATTATTCCACGTATTTTGATCCATGGCCCCCTATTCGAAAAAGGCAGCCGCAGTATAGAACAAGTTAACATGTTCTACACCGCGGCTGCCTTATCTGTTTTTGGTCAACTGATTAAGCTTGAAATGCTTTTTTCAATGCTTCCAGACCATCTGTATAGATTCCGTGGAACAGCTTGATAACCTCATCCTCGCTAACGCCTACCGGTGTAAAATTACCAGACCATTCCACCAGCGTTCCTTTCCCACCATTTTCACGAACGCGGATCGTAGATTCATAATTGGTAACAGGAAAGGGTGCTTGCATAATGGAGTAGGTGTAATGGCACTCTTTCTCATTGAAGCCTACTAGGCGCTCAATAATCACATCGCCATCCGGGTTTTCCAACCGACGCACCCGTCCACCTTCGCTCAGTTCGCTGCTTGGAATATAAGGAAGCCAGTCCGGTAGTGAGTTAAATCCACCGATCAATTTCCATACTTGATCAGGAGAAGCAGAGATTTCAATGGTTGCCATTGTGTTTGCCATGTTGATTACCCCTTTTATAGTTAGATTGGTAGTGGAGCGTCTTGCGCCACCAGTTTCTGTTCACGCATTTCCTGCCAGAATGCTGCAGGAATCACTTCGTTCATTGCAGCTACGTCTTCCGTGATTCGATCTGGGCGACTCGCACCAGGGATGACGGCAGCAACTGCCGGATTCGCAAGCACAAATTGCAGCGCAGCAGCCTTGACACTAATATTGTGACGATTGGCAATCGCTTTGATGCTATCGACTTTTGCAATGATTTCAGGGGATGCTTTCTGATACTCGAAGTGTGTACCTCCGGCCAAAACACCTGAGCTGTACGGCCCTCCAACAATAATCTTGGCATTCATTTTTGCCGCGTTTGGCATCACACGTTGCAAGGCTCGGTCATGATCCAGCAGGGAGTAGCGACCAGCCATCAAGAAGGCATCCGGTTGTGCTTCATCCAATGCCATTGCGATCTCGATTGGCTCTACACGGTTTACGCCGAGGCCCCACGACTTAATAACGCCTTCATCACGCAAACGAGTCAGGGAACGAAATGCACCTTTTCGAGCACTTTCAAATTTGGAAAGCCACTCATCGCCATAGAAGTCCTGTGCGATGTCATGAACGTAGACGATGTCCAGGCGATCAGTCTGCAACCGTTTCAGGCTGTCCTCGATCGTTCGAAGCGTACCGTCTTCACTGTAGTCCACGTGGATCTTATTTTTGCGACCATATTCGAACAGTCCGCCTTTTTCTCCCAAATCACGCGAAGTTGGATCTTCCAGTTCATCCAGGATGATACGCCCAACTTTTGTGCTCAACACATATTCGTCACGCGGACGTTTCGCCAGGGCTTCACCCAAGCGAAGCTCAGCCAAGCCGGCACCATAGAATGGAGCGGTGTCAAAGTAGCGGATGCCATTCTCCCAAGCTGCATCGACAGTAGCCAGCGCTTCTTCTTCCGGGATGTTGCGGAACATATTGCCCAGCGGCGCCGTACCAAAACCAAGTTGTTTCCCTTGCAAAATGTTCTTCATATATGAACTCCTCCTAAAAGATGTGATTTACTACTTTCGTATCGACGACATCCCGTAAACGATATAATCGTCTTTTTCAAAGGTGATGATCATCTTGAGACTCATTATGAGGTGTAGTCACATCAAAAAAAGTACGCACTTTCTAGTGCTGTAGGAACCTGGGAGTAACCATTTGCAAGGAAGCATGGTTCTTGATGATAATTTTAGACTGTTCCAATAAAAGAAAAAGCGGCGGTTTAAGACCTTAATAATAAAGTCTTAAACTACCGCTGATGTTGTTTCACTAACGAACCCGTTTCACTGTGCACCAATGTGCATCACAGATTGTCGCTCCCCTTTACTCCACACCTACCAAAACGTGCTCCAACGCATCCAACGCCTGTTCCGCGTCCGCACCATCCGCTGTCAAGACGACCGATTGTCCTTTTGAAACAGCAAGAGACATGACCCCGATAATACTCTTGGCATTGACCTTCTTCTCATCCTTGTTCAATCCGATTTCACTGGAAAAGGAAGCTGCCACTTTCACAAACAAAGTAGCCGGACGCGCGTGTAATCCCTGTGCCAACTGGACGATGACCTGTCTTTCTCTCATCTAATTCACTCCTATCCCTTTCTGGTAATATCGCTACAGGCCTTCTATAGCAGTCAGCAGTTCTTCTACTTGATCCAAACGAGTCAATCCCGTTTCCTTGTCGACGATCGATGTATAAATGTGCGGAATGACCTGCTTTGCACCTGCGGCGAGGCATACCTCCACAATCGGACGAATCGAAGCGGCATCAATTCCGCCAGTCGGCTCAAAAACGGGAATCCCGTAACGTACGGCTGCTTCTGCCATGGCCTTGATTTCATTCAGCCTTTCTAGCCCGTCGACTGGATAAAATTTGACAGAGTGTACGCCAATCTCCGCCAGCATCGCGGCGGCTGCATCGCAAGAGAGCAATTCAGACACTTTGTTGCTCATTGGTCCCGTGGTGACTTGAACCTTTCCTGATTGTCCGCCGGGGGCAATCAATGCATTCACGATGGTATGTGTGTTGCCGACTGCCTGAAGCCCCCCGAGCGTATAGCCTGCTGCCGGAAATACCTGATTGACGTGATCCGGTTGGGTCTGCACCGCGACCTCAGCGACTTTTTTCCATTGAGTAGGATCACCTGCGCCCAGCCCTACAGACACTGGTACACCTGCTTGCTGGTATTGTTCAACAGCGGTTATTGCTGCTTCTACGGACGCAAATCCTTTGACCAAGATCCCAACCAGAGCCCGGCCATCCGCTATGGAACATATTTGTTTTGCGTTTTCTACATCCCTTGCCAAAAGGTTTAAACGAATTTTTTGTGTGCCCACTTTTGTTATTCTCCTTCTCTCTGTTTTTGCAGCAGTTCCCTCATTCGCGCTGCAATGATGTGCTCTTGCCCTTCGTGAAACGGTCGTGGATCAAAGGCAATCACTCCCGTATTCACATAATGGTTGCGGGTAAAAATAGCTGGATTTCCTTGCTCCAGCTGGCGTGTAAGC